>JBPBPJ010000048.1:0-43072 GCA_050954235.1 Janthinobacterium lividum
TCAATCTATTAATGATTTACCACTAGGTAGAAATATTCTAGAAATTATCAGAATAATTGATGCTTTTACATTTTATAAAAAATATGGAAAAGTATGTCCGGCTAACTGGAGTAAAGAAAAAGAAGCTATGCAAGCAACTCCAGAAGGCGTAAAAAAATATCTATCAAGAAATTTTAAAAAAATATAATACATCTCATAAAAATAATATATTTCTATCAATTTTTATAAAAATATTGATAGAATTGATATACATTAAAATACATCTACATTCAAATTATTGTTACATAAATAAATATAGCAATAAATATATTATGTAATACCATTTTGAAATTACAGTGTTTTTATACTAACAATAACATTGTTAATGATGTTGTTAATAATGTTGTTAATAATATATTCAATTTATAAAATAATATTCTTATTCCATTTTTATATTCATTTAATAAACCGAAAAAAATCATAATTTTAGTTAAAATATATTAAAAATAAATTACATCATAGAGATGAGAAAATGAATGATATTGCAAAAGAAATAAAAAAGGTCAATATTGAAGAAGAGTTACAAAAATCTTATCTTGATTATGCCATGTCTGTGATTATTGGGCGAGCATTACCAGATGTACGAGATGGACTAAAACCAGTACATAGAAGAATATTATTTGCTATGAATATATTGCACAATAAATGGAATAAACCCTATAAAAAATCAGCAAGAATAGTAGGTGATGTGATAGGTAAATATCATCCACACGGAGATTCTGCAGTATACGATGCAATTGTACGCATGGCTCAAAAATTTTCTCTAAGATACCCTTTAGTCGATGGACAAGGAAATTTTGGATCTATTGACGGTGATTCTGCAGCAGCCATGAGATATACGGAAATCCGCATGTCTAGAATTGCTCATGAGATGTTAAATGATTTAAAAAAAAATACAGTTGATTTCGTTTTAAATTACGATGGAACAGAAAAAATACCAGAAATTTTGCCAACTAAAATTCCTAATTTATTAATTAATGGATCTTCAGGTATTGCTGTAGGTATGGCTACTAATATTCCCCCACATAACCTTCAAGAAATAATAAATGGTTGCATTGCATACCTCAAAAATCCATTAATTTCTTTAAAAAAATTAATGAAATACATTCCTGGTCCCGATTTTCCAACAGCTGGAATTATTTACGGAAAAAATGGTATTCAAGAAGCTTACCGTACAGGAAAAGGAAAAATATCTATTCGATCTAAACATTCTATAGAGTACAATGAAAAAAACAAAAAAGAATCTTTAATAATTTACGAATTACCATATCAAGTTAATAAGTCTAAATTAATTGAAAAAATTGCTATATTAGTAAAAGAAAAAAAAATTCTTGGAATTTCTGCTATTCGCGATGAATCAGATAAAGATGGAATGAGAATTGTAATAGAAATTAAAAAAGATTTTATTACTAAGGTAGTTCTACATCAATTATATACGTTAACATCATTACAAACATCTTTTGGAATAAATATGGTTGCTTTATCTTCTGGTCAACCTAAAACAATGGGGCTTAAAAAAATACTGAAAGAGTTTATAGAACATAGAAAAAAAATCATTACTAGAAAATGCTTATTTAAATTAAAAAAATACACAAAAAAAACCCATGTATTAGAAGGATTTTACATTGCTTTAAATAATATTGATAAAATTATTGAAGTAATAAAGCTAGCTAGCGACAGTAAAACTGCTAGAAAAAATCTAGAAAAAATAAAATGGAAAAAAAATACCACTATATATGTACGTCGTAATATACGCAATGACGAAATAACCTTTAATTTTAGCAAAAAACAAACACAAGCTATTTTAAATATTAAGTTAAACAAACTTACTACATTAGAAATAAATAATATTTATCAAAAATATAAAAGTCTGTTAAAAAAAAAATCAATATTAAAAAAAATCCTATCTAGTTCTAATCAATTAAAAAAAATAATTACACAAGAATTATTAACAATAAAAAATCAATTTTCTGATATACGTAGAACCAAAATTATAAAAAAAACATCTGAAATAAACATAGAAGATATGATAATACGAGAAAGTGTTGTAGTAACATTATCACATTCTGGATATGTAAGGTATCAACCAATTTCAGATTACAATGCCCAAAAAAGAGGAGGAAAAGGAAAATCTGCTGCAAAAACTACTGATGAAGACTATATAGAAAATTTATTAGTAGCTAATTCTCATGATACTATTTTATGTTTTTCTAGTCGAGGACTCCTGTATTGGATGAAAGTATATCAATTACCTGAAACTAGTAGACATGCGCGAGGAAGACCTATCATTAATTTACTACCATTGACACAAAAAGAAAGAATAACAACAATTTTACCTATTTCAGAATATAAATCATCAATAAATATTTTTATGGCTACTGCTCTAGGTTTTGTGAAAAAAACATCATTAGATCAGTTTAAAAAACCCAGAAACTCTGGAATTATAGCAATTAATTTACGAAAAAATGATGAATTAATTGGTGTTTCTTTAACGAATGGTAAAAATAACATATTACTATTCACTTCTAAAGGAAAAGTCGTTCGTTTTTCTGAAACAAAAATTAGAAAAATGGGCCGTACTGCTGCAGGCATTAAAGGTATAAAAATTGTTAATAACGATCGAGTCGTGTCACTATTAGTTCCTAAAACAAAGGACGATATTCTAATCGTAACGGAAAATGGATATGGAAAAAGAACTAAAATTAATAACTTTCCTGTTAAATCACGGGCTACTAAAGGTGTTATTTCTATTCGTGTAACCCCAAAAAACGGAGTTGTTATAGGAGCTATACAAGTTGATAATTATAATCAAATCATGATGATCACAAATGCTGGAACTCTTGTTAGAACTAGAGTATCTGAAATTGCAACTTTACAAAGAAATACCCAAGGGGTCATTTTAATCAGAACTACAAAAAAAGAAAAAGTAGTAGGACTACAAAAACTATCTTATACTCCTTTAATATCATAAAATTACTACTTAAGGAAAAATTGTTATAGTAATTTTACGAATTAAGTATAAAAATACACTCTTATATTTTTGAAAAAATCAAAAAGATTGAATAACAGTCATAGCAGTAGTGTATACGATATCCTGAATAGTCGCTCCTCGGGATAAATCATTTACCGGTTTTCGTAAGCCTTGTAAAATTGGTCCAATTGATATAATTCCAGAAGATTGTTGAACAGCTTTATATGTAATATTTCCAGAATTTAAATCAGGAAATATTAAAACAGTAGCTTGACCTGCTACTAGAGAACCTGGAAATTTTTTTTGTGCTATTTCAGATGAAACAGCGGTATCATATTGCATAGGTCCGTCAATTAATATATCTGGCTGAATATTCTTTACTATACTAATTGCTTGTCTAATCCTATCTACAGATTTCCCTGATCCTGAAGTATCAGTAGAGTATGATAACATTGCTATTTTTGGAAATATTCCAACAGATCTTGCTGTATCAGCAGATTGAATCGCTATTTTGGCTAATATATTTTCATCTGGATATTTATTAATAGCACAATCTCCATATATTAAGACTTTATTTGGAAAAAGCATTAAAAAAACTGATGATACGAATGAATTTTTATGATTATTCTGTATTAACTGAAATGTTGGTCTTACAATATCAGCTGTAGAATGTGTTATTCCTGCTACAACACCATCTACATCGTTAGTATGTAACATCATTAATGATAGTATTATATTGTTACATAATAAATCCGAAGCTTTTTCTACACTACATATATCTTTACTTTTTCTTAACTGAAATAAATTTTGTACATAATCTTTTCGAATTTTATCAGGATCAATAATGGTAATATTTTTATTTAAAAAAAAATTATTTTTTATAGCAACATTATTAATATAGTCATGACTTCCTAACAAAATACATTTTGATATATTTAATTGACTACATATAGAAGCAGCTTCAATAATTTTTATGTCATTACCTTCAGGAAAAACAATTTTTTTAACCTTAGAGCTAGCTTTTTTTTGTAAAAATAATTTAAATTTCTCTACATAATTTTTCATAAATATATTAATCAACATAATAAATAAAATTAAAAAAATAATTTAGTAGCATGTTATTTAATCTACATAAAAATACTATTTAGAATAAAATATATATATTTTTTAAACTAAAATATTATATATATAATGTTAAAAACACATATTTAACATTTATACAACTAAATTATACGTTTCTTGAGCAATAATCTGATTCTCATTTGCCGGTATAACGAGTATAGGTATACTATTTATGGAATTTATAAACATATTTTTTTTGTGATTTTTTTCATTTTTCTTTGCGTCAATAAATAAATTTAACAAAGACAGTTGGTGTATAATTTTTTGACGAATAAAACTAGAATTTTCTCCAATACCTCCAGTAAATACAATCGCATCTAGTCTTCCTTGCATTAACGAAGAATATCCACTAATGTATTTAGAAATGCGATAGCAAAAAATATCAATGGATAATTTTGCTCGTTTATGTGTATAATATTTTTCTTCTAATTTTCTAAAATCACTAGTTAAAGAGCTAATTCCTAGCACTCCAGATTCTTTAGTTAGTATTTGTTGTACCTCATTAATAGGAATATTTAATTCGTTAACCATATAAAAAATTATGTACGGATCAATATCTCCGCAGCGAGTCCCCATGACTAATCCTTCTAAAGGAGTCAGGCCCATGGAAGTGTCTACTGATTGACCATCTACTATAGCGGTAATTGAAGATCCGCTTCCTAAATGACAACTAATAATATTCAAACAATTTATAGATTTTTTTAAAATTAAAGAACTTTTCTTTAATACATAAAAATGATTAATTCCATGCGCACCATACCGACGAATAGAATAATTCTTATAAAATCTATAAGGAATAGCGTATAAAAATGCTTTCTTTGGTATAGTATGATGAAAAGCAGTATCAAATACTACTACGTTATTATGTTGTAATGTTAACATCATTTGTAGAGCTACTTTAATAGCAACTACATGAAAAGGATTATGTAAAGGAGCAAAAATAGATGATTGTTTAATTTTTAATAAAACATCAGAATTAATAATCATAGATTTTTTTAAAAAAGGTCCGCCATGTACTACTCGATGTCCAATGCCTACTACATTATCTAAATAATTTTTATATTTACATAGTAGTGTAGTAAAAATTAATTTAATTAATTTTTTATATGAATCCATTTTTTTAAATTCTTTAAATAATGTTGTCTTTTTAATTAAATTTTTAATTATTAAAGATATTTTAGAATTTATGATATCCATTATTCCATCTAGATAAGTTATTTCTAGAATCGGATCAATCACTGAAAACTTAACAGAAGAACTACCACAGTTTAATACTAAAATTAATTTTTTTTTCATACTATATCTCTTTCTTTAATACATTTTTCTTTGAAAATACAATACATGGATCATTTTAATGATAAAATAAAATCATATTTAATGAAAAGTAATTTTTTTTTGCTCAATAGAATGTATTTGCATTTTTATTATATCACTAATCGGGTCCTCGGGACACTTTTCAATAAAATATAATAAATCTGAAATAGCTATGTGATAACAATTTAATTGAGAAAAAATTAATCCTCTATCTCGAATTTCATATGGGTCCTTAGGTTTTAATCTTAATAAAATATTACTTACATTTAAAGCTAATTCAATATTTTTTTCTTCAAGTAAAGCAATTTTTAAAATATCTAAAATTTTTTGAGTTACTATTAATGATTGAGAATCTTGTAAATGATTATTTGTTAATTCTGCAGAAGGACTGATATTACCTTTTAACCATATTTTTAAAGTATGTTTATTTATTATTTCTCCATTAATAGGATCAATATAAAAAAATTGTTTTTCTGGATTTTTGAATTTTAAAATTAACTGTGTTGGAAAAATTACAGGAGTTATTAATATATTTAAATGACTAGCAAGATATATCAATATTATTCCTAAAGAAAAAGAACTACCTTGATTGGACAATATTACTTTATCTAACCATATCATATCAGATAATTTATATACTGCAACAGAGCTTCCGAATTTCCAAATTTTATAAAATAAAAATAGTAATTTTTCTATTTTTTTTTTTTCTGTTAATTTATTGGAAACAAATAATATAGCTTCTTGCATTTTTTCTTTACAAGCATTCATAGTTTTTTCTTCAGAAAAATCATCACGAATGTCTGCCATAACTTTAATCATAACTTCACATAAAGACATTTGAGAAAAATCAACATCATACAAATCTATCATATATTATCCTAAATAATTATTATTAAAATTAAAATACATACATAAAATTTTTATAAAAATTACTACTTTTTAAGTAAACAACCGAAGGTAACTCTTTTACGGTTGGAATAATCTTTTACGGAAGATATTTTTATAAAAAAATTATTTTTAAAAATTTTTCTGACTATACTAGTTTGTCTATAGCAGTGTTCGATGTACAGCCAACCCATGGAAGCAAGATGTCGATATGCATTGGTTATAATATGTTGTATACATTCTATTCCATATGTTCCAGAAACTAAAGAATTGTATGGTTCAAACATCAAATTTTCTGTAGATTTATAAAAATCTTGTCTAGATAAATAAGGGGGGTTACTAACAATTATATGAAATTTTCTAAGAGGAACACGCGAGAACCAATTGCTGTACATAAAAAAAACATTATTAATATTTAACTTTCGTGCATTATATTTAGCTATAGATAAAGCACTTAAGCTATTATCAATACCTATAATTTTACACAAAGGATATTCATAAGCTAGAGCTAAGGCAACAGATCCACTACCTGTTCCTAAATCTAAAATAAATTCGCTTCTTAAATGATTATGTAACATGACTAATTCAATTAACAATTCTGTATCAGGTCTAGGAATTAATACGGAAGAAGATACGAATAGAGACAATGACCAAAATTCTTTTTTATTAATGATGTATGCAATCGGTTCTCCTAATATTCTTCTATGTAGTAAATGGCTTAATATTAATAAATCATTACAATTAATAATTGTGCTATAATTCAAAAACAGTTTTTTTTTTGAACATTTTAATACGTAACATATTAATATTTCTGAATCTAATTGGGGCGTTAAACTATTAACTAATTTTTTTTTAGAAATACATAACCATGTTTTAATATTCATTATAATATACACCAATTTAATTCTCTTCCATCATTAATAATAAATCTGCTTGATATTCTTGCAATAAAGGTTCTATTAATAAATCTAATTTACCTAATAAAATTTCATTCAAACGATATAACGTTAAATTAATACGATGATCAGTTACTCGATTTTGAGGAAAATTATATGTTCTATTTCGATCCGACCTAGAACCGGTACCTAACAAATTTTTTCTCATTAATGAATTTTCTAATGCTTTTTTTGCATTAATTTCAGAATAAATTTTAGCAGATAAAACTGATAATGCTTTTTCTTTATTTTTATGCTGAGAGCGTTCATCTTGACATTCAACTACATTACCAGTCGGAATGTGTGTAATACGAACTGCAGAGTCTGTTGTGTTAACATGTTGCCCTCCTGCTCCTGAAGAACGAAATGTATCAATTTTTAAATCCGCAATATTTAATATAATTTTTTTCGACTTAGGAGCTTCAGGCATAATTGCAACTGTACATGTTGAAGTATGTATGCGACCTTGTGATTCTGTTTGCGGAACTCTCTGAACTCTATGACCCCCAGATTCAAACTTTAAACATTTACAAACACCCATTCCTGTGACTTTTAAAATAATTACTTTATAACCACCTTGTTCTCCTGCATGCATATTAATAATACTTACACTCCAAGCTTTTAAATCAGCGTATCTCATATACATTTTACATAATTCTCCAGAAAAAATAGCAGCTTCTGATCCCCCTGTAGCAGCTCTAATTTCAATAAAACAACCATTTTGATCAAATGGATCAGCAGGAATTAATAATTGTTTTATTTTTTTTTCAATTTTCTTTTTTTCTTTTAATAAAACACATAACTCTTCTTCTGCTAATTTACCAATAACAGAATCGTGTAATAATACTATGTTACTTTTTATATCTGATTTTATACTTAACCACGATAAAAATGATTCACGTAACTCAAATAATTCTGCTCTTTCTTTTGATAAAATAGAAAATTTTTGTTTATCAAATACTGAATAATTAGAAGATAATAAAGATTCTAATTCAGAATATCTTTTTATTACATTTTGTAATTTTAAAATTATTGATTTTTTCATAATACTAAACCTATTTTTATATACCACAATAAAAAACATAAAAATAATATAAAACATATGTATATATTATATTATAATATGACTAAAGATATATTGTAAGAATAATTCATTTAATAGAATAAATTATTTTTAAATTAATATTTAAAATGTTCTATAATATATAATATGTATATGTACTATACATATTAATGAAAAATTCATTATGTGAAATGCTAGAGGATTACATGGAAAAAATCAAATTATTTTCTGGAAATTCAGTTCCATATTTAGCAAAAAAAATTGCTAACCATTTAAATACTAAAATAGGAAAAGCCACAGTAAGTAAGTTTAGTGATGGGGAAATAAGTGTACAAATTCACGAAAACATTAGAGGATCTGATGTTTTTTTAATACAATCAACATGTTCACCTACAAATGATAACGTGATGGAATTAATTATCATGATAGATGCATTAAGACGTGCATCTGCTGGACGTATAACTGCTGTAATTCCATATTTTGGATATGCTCGACAAGATAGAAGAATTCGATCATCTAGAGTACCTATCACCGCTAAAGTAATTGCTGATTTTTTATCAAATGTTGGAGTAGATCGTATTCTTACTATTGATTTACATGCTGAACAAATTCAAGGATTTTTTGATATTCCAATAGATAATATTTTAAGTAGTATGTTATTGTTAAAAGAATTATCAAAGATTAATTTTTCAAATCCAGTATTTGTATCACCAGATATTGGTGGAATTATTAGAACACGTACTATTGCAAAATTATTGAATGATTCCGACATGGCAATTATCGACAAACGTCGACCAAACGTAAACGTTTCTCAAGTAATGAATATCATTGGACAGATAAAAAACAGAGATTGTATCTTAATTGACGACATAATAGATACAGGTGTTACTCTATGTAAGGCTGCGCAAGCGCTTAAAAAAAATGGCGCGCGTAATATTTATGCATATGCTACGCATCCTATTTTTTCGGGCTTGGCTACTCAAAATATAATAGATTCATATATAGACAAAATTATAGTATGCGATACTATTCCAATATCTAACCAAATTAAGAATTTAAAAAAAACAAAAATAATTACAGTATCTACCATGCTCGCGGAAGCTATTCGACGAATTAGTAGAGAAGAATCAATTTCAGAAATGTTTATTTGTTAAAAAAATAATTTTTTAATATTTTGTATAACGTATCTATTATTAGTATCAATATTATTTTTTAAAAATATAAAGTAAATTAAACTATTTATAATAATAAAATGTTGGAAAAATTCCAACATTATATTATTTTAAAAAAAAATTTATACATCAACTCTATTAATAAAATAAATTAATTTTATGTAAGTATTTTTTATAATAAAAATTTATCCATATAAAAATATTTCATATTTTTTTCAAGTTATCGAAAAAATTTTTAATAAAAATTACAGAATATTTTTTCTATATATAATATTAAAATATTTTAAAAAATATCTGTGGAAATAATCCAAAAACTATCAGCGTTATTCCGATCAGTATAATTAAAAATTTTTGAATTATAGTCATATTTATATGAACTAAAAAAATTTCTTTAGATGCACAAACGGGTTGGCAATATAAACTATGAATTATATTTAAATAACTATATATCCCCATTATACTACTTAACATTATTAACATAGTTGTCATAAAAAAACGTTTATGCAATAAATGTTTTAAAATAAAAAATTTTCCCCAAAATCCTAGAGTTAAAGGAAATCCAGATAAAGATAAAAAAATTATTGTCATTACACTTCCTAAAAAAGGACTATTTAAAAATAATCCTGTTAAAGAAATATTTTGAATATTATTAATATCATGGCTAATAATATTAAAATCTATAATACTTTTAATACTAAAAAAGCCAATCAATCCTAATAAATAACCAAAAACATATATACAAATATGTTTTATCATATATGTATATTCAGGATACGGATAAGTTAACATTAAAATTAACATTAAACCAAAATTAGAAATAGATAAATATCCAATTAATCTCTGCACTTGTTTTTGAAAAATAGACGCTGTATTTCCTAAGAGAACAGAAAAAATCGCTATGTAATATAAAGCTAAATATAATGACTGTATCTTTACTATATAAGGAATATAATAGAAAAGACGTAACAAACAAGATAAAATAGAAATTTTAGTAACAGTAGAAAAAAATAGTAAAGAACATGAATTAGTATATTGATATATATCAGGAGACCAAGTATGCAAAGGAAATAAGGATAATTTAAAAAAAATAGACAACATAATCATGCTAATTCCATATAACATCATACTACTATACATAATAGACGGATAATATATAAATATATATTTAAAAAAAGAAAAACATAACCTACCTGAAACTAAGTATATAAAAGAACATCCTAATAATAATATTGCCGACGAAAAAACTGATAACACTGAGTATATTAAAATAGAAAAAAAATGATTTTTGTATTTTGAAAAAAACATTAAAATACCTAATACAGAAAAAAATAATAATTCTATTCCTATAAACAAAGCAGCAAAATGACATGAAATAGATACTAAGATCCCTCCTAAAGAAGATAATAGAATAAATAAATAAAATTCTGTTTTATAAAAATTTTTATTTAATAACCAAGGATATACAAAAATACAGGTGTATAAACTTGATAACAATATCATAAAAATAAAAAAATACGAATATTTATCAATTTTAATTAATTCAGAAATATATTCTATCATGAATATTCTGGAATATAAAACGATCAACATACTACAAAAAATGCTGATTATAGAAATTATATATCCTGAATATATACTTTTTTTATAACAAGAAATGTAAAATACTACTATAGTAGAAAAAATTAACAATAAAATTGGTATTATTGGAATAATAGTATCAAATAATCTAATCATAATTTTGTTACCTAATTATTAATATAATGCATATTATCAAAATCACTGTACTATGAAATAAAATACACAAATTTTAGAAAAAGTGCAGGAAATAAACCTGTAAAAATCACCAAAAATGTATACAATATTAATATGAGAAAATCAAAAATATTTAATTCATTTGGCACTATAAAGAACTTTTTAGAACCATAACATACATGCTTTATCATTCTTAACAAATAAATAGATGAAAAAAATAAGCCAAAAATAAAAAAAAAACCTAAAACAGGATTAAATGTAAAGATACTAAATAACATCAAAAATTCACCACTAAAATTTCCTGTAAGAGGTATATTTAATATAGAAAAAGAAAAAAATAAAAAAAATGCTGGTATAAAATTCATACACGAACATATTCTACGCATATTTAAAATATTTTGAGTTTTAATATGAGCAAATATTTTTCCAGTAATAATTAACAATGCAGCCATCGAAATAATATAAGAAAATAAATATAAAATAATACCATTCTGTAAAAAAGAAGTCTTACTATTTAAAGCTGCAAAAATAACCCCCATACTAGAAATAGAAGAATACGCTAGTAATCGCTTTATATTTGTTTGGGAAAAAGCCATAACAGCACCATAAAACATAGAAAATAAACCAAAAACTATACAAAAAAAAGAAAAAACACGAGATGTATGTGGAAAAAAAACTAAATAAAATCGTAATAATCCATATATAGCTGGTTTCAATAAAATTCCTACTAAATCTACAGATCCTGAAGTAGAAATAAATTCCTGAGTATCAGGTAACCAGCTATGAAAAGGAAACAGTGGTATTTTTATAATCAAAGATAATAACAAACTACATATTAAAAAAAATTCAGTATAAAAAGAAATATGCAATTTTTTTAAAATAAAATAATTAAATGTCCAAATACCATAATGACTATGATATATACAAACTATATTTATTATAAACCATAACAAAGACATACCCGAAATTTGCGAATATATAAAAAATTTTCGAGCAACATGAACAACATCGTGATGTTTAATTACTGAATCATTTCCAGAAATAATTAAAAAATACATGGGAATTAACATAATCTCCCAAAATATAAAAAATAAAAACATATCTAAAGATAAAAAAACACCGAACATTCCTAATAAAATTAATAACAAGAAAAAATAACATACGCCTTTTTTATTTTCAGAGGTATTCCATTCACAATATATAGAACATACACCCATCAAAGAAGTTAAAAAAACCATCAGTAATGATAATTTATCTAAACCCAAATAAATAGAAATTCCATATTGTTGAAACCAAGATTTATAAAATATAACCATAAATGTATCAGCAGAAGAATTTCCTTGAAATATATTGTAATCATAGTAACAAAACAAAGACGTTAACAAACAAATAACCATAGAAGAAATAGCTACATAACGAGGAATTCGACTATCTATAAAACTTGTTATCAAAGTGAGCGCAGCACCTAAAAGTGGCACTAATAAAAAAATCAAAAGTATCATAAAATGATATTACCCTTACTATAATTGATATAATAAATATATAAAAACTAAAAAAAATATTTAAATTATATATAATAATTATTAATTATAAAAATCATGGATAGAACTATAGTTAAACAAACAATATACCATCTAACATGGTAAATAATATTCACAGAAGGAATATTAAATACTCTTTTTCTTATTAAAAAAGTTTGATTGAAAAAAAAATTCTCTATATATAATAAATTTACTCTATTTAAATAATTTGAAATATTACAGTATGATTGTATAAATATATAGAAATAAAAAATATCAAAAAACCAATAATTAACAATTAATAAATAGAAGGGATAAAATATCTTATATAAATAATAATTTGCACAATAAAAATTTTTTCGTATACAAAATATATACGATACCAATAAACCTAATCCAAACAAAACAAAAGATGTAATTTCTATATAAAAAAAATTTAAATCTTCGATACATGATAAATTATACGTTTTATTGAAAACGTGCGAAATTATATACCATGTTAAAGGAGTACACCCTATACTTAACAATAACAATGAAAAATTATGCAAAAAATTTTTTTTTAAATATCTAAATTTAGATTTCTTAATACCGTGAAAAATTAAAAAAACCATTCTACATGAATACACAGCAGTCAAAAATATTCCTATTAAACTACATACAAATAAAGAATAATTTTTATAAAATATTAAATGTAATAAAATACTACTCTTACTATAAGAGCTAGAAGTTATAAATGGTAATGATAGTAATGATGAAATTCCTATCAAAAAAGTCATATATGTTAAAGGTAATTTTTGATATAAACCACCCATTTTAATAATGTTTTGTTCACCATTGATGCATTTAACAATAGAGCCAGCAGATAAAAATAAAAGAGATTTGAAAAATGCATGACAAATCAAGTGAATAAAAGCTCCATGTATATTATTGGAGCCTAAAGCTATAAACATATAACCAATTTGACTCATAGTAGAATAAGCTAAAATACGTTTGATATTATTTTCAAAAATAGCAGAAACACTAGATATTATAATGGTTAAACAACCAATTAAAGACAAGAAAAACATTATATGAGAATTATATATAAATAAAATATATACACGTAAAATTAAATAAACACCCATAATAATCATAGTAGCTGCATGAATTAAAGCAGAAGCTGGAGTAGGACCAACCATAGCTCCTATTAACCACGTATGTAATGGTACTTGAGCAGATTTTCCTATTGCTGCAATGGTTAAAAAAAATGTAATTAAAAATAAATAATTCGTATGATTATTCAAAAAAATAATTTCATAAATATAGTATTTTAATACTATAAAATCTAACGTTTTAAACTTTAAAAAAATCAAAAAAATAGAAATCAAAAAAAATATATCACTAAAACGAGTCATTAAAAAAGATTTAATAGCAAAATATCTATTTTTTTTATGATGAGAATAAAAACCAATTAACAAATATGAACACACACTAACTAATTCCCAAGCACAAAACATAGTAACTAAGTTAGTAGTTAGCGAAAATACTAACATAAATAAAATAAACAAATTTATATATATAAAATATTTTACATACATAGAAGAATTTTGCATATACCAACAGGAAAAACTGCATACACATAAACCAATAATTAATACAACAGCTAACATGGATAAAGAAAATACATCCACTAATAGATTTAAATTAATATCATATTGGTTGATTGTCATCCATTTCATTAAAGGAACAAAAAAAATTCTTGATTGATTAAATAAATTACAATAACTATATACTATACATAAAAAAAGTAGAAAAGATGTAAAAATTGACACTAAACTAATTATCGAAACATAATTTTTTAACAAAAACCTTTGTAAAAATATTAAAATCAAACAACTAATTAGAGGAACTAAGAGTACGTAATAAATTAAATTCATTTATTGATCTCACTTAACTTAAGTATATCTAATGTATTATATTTTTTGTATATTACTAAACAAAATGCTAATATAACGCTTACTTCAGCAGCTGCAGCAGTGATAATAAATATATACATAATTTGACCATCCATTTGATTCCAATAATGTCCTACTAGCATTATTGCTAACGATGTAGAATTAGTAAGCAATTCTAAACTAATTAATATAAATATTAAATTCTTGTTTTTTAATAAAGATATAATTCCAAGTATAAAAATTGATACAGACAAAATTATTCCATGATGTAATAAAAACATAATTTTATATATTTCCTTTATTATAAAAACATCAAAAATTTTATTATTTTAAAAAAAAACATACTACTAACAATGAAGCTAACAAAAATAAAGATACAAATTCTACTAAAAAAAAGTATTTATTAAATAAACAAATACCTATATTTTTCATAAATACTGTATTAAAAAATAAAATCTTGTTTTTTTCATTAATAATTTGAATCCATAAAATGGAAAAAATTATCATAGTACATGCAAAAGCTAAAATTTCATAAAAGCACATTGACCAATTTAGTTTTATATATATATTTTGAATATGATTATTTATCATCATTATTACAAAAACAAATAAAACCATTATAGCTCCAGCATACATAACTACTGACAAAGCTCCTATAAAAGTAGCTCCTAAAGTGAAAAAAATACCTGCAATAGCACATATTAAAAGAATTAAATATAACAAAGAATAAACTGGATGAATACTGATCATGATTAAAAAAGAAAAAAAAATAGATAAAAAACCTAAAAAATAAAATACTACAGACATAAAAAATTCCTAGGGTAATAAAGAAGTTATATCCACACAATTTGATATTTTTTTTGAAACAATATTATGTGGTTTTTTATTATTCATAACACCTGAAACAGAATAAAAATTATATTTGGAAAATTTTCCAGTACCTGAAATTAATAAATCTTTTTTTTCATAAATTAATTTTTTTCGTTGAAAATCACTTAATTCTATATCAGGAATCAATTGAATAGCTGTTGTGGGACATGCTTCTTCACATAAACCACAAAAAATACAACGTGATAAATTAATTCGAAAAAATTCAGAATACCATCGGCCATCTATATTTTCTGATTTTTTTAAAGAAATACAATTAACAGGACAAACAGCAGAACATAAATTACATGCAACACATCGTTCTGAACCATCTGGATTACGAGTTAAAACAATACGACCACGATATCGTAAAGATAAATTTAATGGTTGTTCTGGATATAATCGTGTTTCACGCAATGAAAAAATATTCTTGAAAACTAAAAACATACTACGAATATGACTGAAAAAACTAAAAAAAATATTTTTTACATTCATAAATATGACAACCTTATAATTATAATAAAATTTTAAAAGATGTATATACTAAATTTAGTAACGAAAGCGGAAAACAAATTTTCCATGCAAATATCATAACACGATCATATCGTGGTCTTGGCAAAGACGCTCTTAGTAAAATAAACAAAAAAACAAACAACAAAAATTTCAATAAAAACCAAATTATTGGAGAAAAAAAAGGTCCTAACCAACCACCAAAAAACAAACATACCAATAAAGCAGATACAGTCATAATAGAAATATATTCGCCAATGAAAAACATTCCAAATTTCATTCCTGAATATTCAATATGATATCCATCAGCTAATTCTTGTTCAGATTCCGGTTGATCAAAAGGATGTCTGTGACAAACAGCAACACAAGCTATAAAAAACATAATAAAACCAAAAAACTGAGGAATAACATTCCATATTCTTTTTTGTGAATATACAATGTCAACTAAATTAAAAGATCCACATTGAATAACCGTTCCTAAAGAAGATATACCTAGAAATATTTCATAACTCAACATTTGCGCTACAGACCTAATGGCTCCTAATAAAGCATATTTATTATTGCTAGACCATCCAGCTAATAACACACCATATACCGATAATGATGACATCATAAAAAAAAACAATAAACCAATATCCAAATTAATAATCATACACTCTGAAGTAATAGGAATACTAGATAATACGCATAATAAAGACATAAAAGAAATAACAGGAGCGATTACAAATAATATTTTATCGCTAAAAGGAGGAACCCAATCTTCTTTAAATAGTAATTTAATACCATCAGCACATATTTGCATACATCCTCCCCAACCAACTCGATTAGGACCATATCGGTTTTGTAATAAACCTAATATTTTTCTTTCAATTAAACTTAAAAAACTCGCGCTCACGACGCTAAACAAAAGAAAACTAATGACAAAAAAAATTTTATTTTTCATAATACCCTGTCTAATTTAAAAAAATATTTTATTGGTTATATTTTATTAAATTTATAGCAAATTTTTTAAAAAAAATAGTTGGTAATTTTTTATACCCTAATGGTAAACCTATGTGAAATAAGCTAATTTTTTTAGATAACCGTACAGGAAATTTAAAAACAAGATCATTAATCTGAAATTGTAATATATCACCATTATTAACTTGTATTCTATCGGCATCTTTTTGACAAAGAAGAACATAAATAAAGTTTGTTTTTATTATTTTTAAAAAATAATTATGACTCATTTCTTCACTACCTAATAATTTATAATATGGAATAATTTTAAAACGTAATGGATTTACTTGTTCTATTTTAGAATATTTTTTAACAAAAAAATTTAAAAAAAATTTTTTTTTATATTTTTTAAACAATAGTACGCCATTATATAAATAATTAAATTGACTATTTAGTGTTATAGATGACTTATATAAAGATTGATTAGAATTCCAATTCGGAGACCATGCAAAAGGAATATGAGAAAAATTATTTTCTGTCTTTTGAATTCCTTCCATAGAAAAAGAAAACATACTATCTACATCCTCTGGAGATTTTGGTTCATGCACATTCTTATTAGCTGTAATAGAAGATCGACCACTAAAACGTATAGGTGATCTCGCAATTTTTTGGCCATGCAGTCTAAATGAAGAAGATGGAGAAGAACGCGATAATCTTTTAAAAATAGTATTCCATTTAGCACATAATTGTATCATTTGATCAATTGTAAATAATTTAATTGAAGAAAATGAACAGATATTATTTTGAATAGCATATATCCATCTCCAGCTGTCTAATTTACATATTTTGTTGTTATAAAAATTAGGATCATGTGTACGAAAAAATCGTTGTATACGAGCTTCGTAATTAACAATATTTCCTGAACTTTCAAAAAAATTAGTACATGGAAGAAAAATACTAGATTTTTTCACCATCTTTGTACGCTGATGATCAATAACAACAATTGTATTAATTTGTTTTAAAAAATCATTAATATAATTTGATTCATACAATCGATATAAGTTATTTTCTAAAACAATTAAAACGTCAATTTTTTCCATATAAACTTGATTTAACATTTTTTGTAAAGAAATACTTGGAATTAAAGATACTCCAATACTATTAGCCGATGGAGGAAATAAAGCTAAACCAACTGATAAACTCTTTTTTTGCAATGCTTGAGCAATATTAAACGATACTTTAATAACATCTACATTATTGTACGAAGTGCCTGAAATAATTAATGGTTTTTTTGAATTACATAATGCCTTAGCAATTGTACTGGCCTTTATGTTTATTTTTGTATTACTAATATCTATAGAATTTATATCAGTGTTAATATACTTTAATATCAATGCACTAAATTGCAACTGTTCTTGTATAGAACCATAATGACAAATATCACTAATATCATCTAATTTAGTTTCACTACCGTTAATAATAAATAATAAATTCTTCTGACGTTGAGCAATATTTTTTACGGCATTAATATGCCATATTGGAATTTTATAATTTTCTGCAATAGAAGAATACACACCTTGCATTGCTTGTCTTACTGATAATGCCGCTAGAGCTGCAGTTTGCGTGATATCTTCACTTATTATTAAAATTGTATCATACGTTTCAATTTCTGAAATAGAAGGAATATGTATGTTACCTTTCTTAACAATATCTGTAATTAAACTAACACATTGATCTAACTCGGGCAACATACCATTAGAAAAATTTTCACATCCTACTAAATTAGATAAAGCCATATTACTTTCAATACTAGCTCTTGCAGAACCAATACCCAATATTCGATGTGATTTTTTTTTAAAAATATTACTGATTAACTGAATTACAGTAGAATAATTTAAAAATTTAATATTGCCATTTTTAATTCTATAAGGTTTCGTAACAGCATTAAAATTTACATAATTACTACCAAATCTACCTAAATCACACAAAAAATATTTATTAATATGTATGTTATATCGATTATCAATACGACATAATTTACCTGAACGTTCTCCTAAACTAGTGTTACATCCAATACTACAATTATGACATATACTAGGAGAATATTGTAAATCCCATTTACGATGAAAATTATAAATATTACTTTTATCTGTAAAGACACCTGTTGGACATACATCAATTAAATTTCCAGAATATTCACTTTCTAGCATACCTTCTGTAAAGCGACCAAAATAAATTTTATTATTTGAACCATATACTCCAAAATCTTTACCACCAGAATAATCTCTGTAATAACGAACACACCGATAGCATGTAATACATCTATTCATAGAATGAGACACAAAAGGTCCTAAATACTGACTCTTGAAAGTACGTTTTTTAAATCTATAACGTCGAATATGATGTTGGTTTAATACTGTCATATCTTGTAAATGACAGTTACCTCCTTCTGCACAAACCGGACAATCATGAGGATGATTCAACATCATAAATTCAGTAATACTTTTTTGAAAATTTTTTACATCAGGATGTATAACTGATATTCTCATACCATCCTTGACTTCTAACATACACGCCATAACGATAGATCCCATTTGATCATTATCATTATTATATACTTTAATAGCACATTGTCGGCATGAACCAATACTACCTAAAGCAGGATGCCAACAAAAAAAAGGAAGATTAATGCCTAGAGATAAGCATGTTTGTAACATATTATTCGATGATTTAACAAAAAAAATTTTTTCATCAATATAAATTTTAATCATTAGAAATACTCACTTTAAAATATTATCTATAATATTATATACAATAATGTAATTTCAAATAAAATTAATAAAATATTACATATACAAAAGTATATAGTTAATTTTACGTTTTATTAGATTAACGATATAATTTTTATATTTTTGTTTTCTGTAGTAATCTTATTTTTTTTAATACCTTGTTTAAATTCATTACGAAATAACTTTATTGCACTTTTAAGTGGTGAAATTGCCCCAGGAGCATGAGCGCAAAAAGTTTTTCCTGGTTCTAAATATCCACATAATTCTTCTAAAAGAAGAACGTCTTCTTTTTGTCCTTTTTTTTTATCTAAATTTTTCAATATTTTAACTATCCAAGGTAATCCTTCTCTACATGGTGTGCAGAAACCACATGATTCCCTAGAAAAAAAAGTTTCAATATTCTTTAGTAAAGACACTATGTTTATTTCGTGATCTATTGCCATAGAAATACCCGTTCCTAATCGACTACCAATTTTTTGTAAACTAGTAAAATCCATATTTATATCAATATCTCGAGAAGATAACAAACTAGTTCCTGCTCCACCAGGTTGCCATGCTTTCAATATTAAATTTTTTTGCATACCTCCCGCATACTCTTCTAAAACTTCTCTAGCTGAAATGCCGAGAGGTAGTTCCCACAAACCAGGTTTTTTTACTCTTCCTGAAAAACCAAGCATTTTAGTACCAGGATCTACACCGTAAGATAAATTCGAATACCAATCTGATCCATGTAAAATAATTGCTGGAATATTAGATAATGTTTCAACATTATTTATACATGTAGGTTTACCCCAAAGACCGTGAACAGCAGGAAAGGGTGGCTTATATCTAGGATTAGCTCTTTTACCTTCTAATGAATTAATTAAAGCAGTTTCTTCTCCACAAATATAACGTCCAGCTCCTGTATGTAAAAATAAATCAAATGTAAATTCGCTATTTAAAATATTTTTTCCTAAAAATCCCATCTCATATGCTTCTAAAATTGCTTTGTTTAAAATTTTCTCTGATAAATAATAATCACCTCGTAAAAAAATATATCCACAAGTAGCTTGCAAAGCAAAAGCACTGATAATAATTCCTTCTATCAATTGATGCGGAAAATATTCTATTAAAAATCTGTCTTTATAAGTTCCAGGTTCCATTTCATCAGCATTACAAATTAAATATCTATTTTCCCGAATTAAACTTTTTGGCATTAAACTCCATTTATTACCAGTAGAAAAACCAGCCCCTCCTCTCCCTTGTAATCCGGATTTTTTAACTAACATAATGATTTGTTCAGAGCTAAAATTTTTTAAAGATGTTTTTAAAGATTTATATCCTCCGGTATTACAATATTCAACCATATGGATAGTTTTAAATGGTTCTTTTAAACGCCATGTTAACGGATGAGTTTCTGGTGTTTTTAATATATGTTTCATTTATATATATCCAATAAATTTAACACTACTTTAGAAGTGAGGTTAGTATATAAATTTTCATTTATCAACATAACAGGACCTTTATCACAGGCTCCTAAACAACAAGTAGGTAATATAGTAAATTGATAATTACTGGTAGTTTCTCCTGGTTGAATACCTAAACTATGTATTAATTGATTTTTAATATTATTATAGCCATTAATAAAACAAACTACACTATCGCAGTATCTAATTACATTACGACCTACTGGTTTTCGAAAAATATGGCAATAAAAAGTTGCTACACCTTCTACATCACATACCGGAATAGATAAAATTTTAGCAATATCTATAATTGCATCTGTACATATCCATTTTCTATATTTTTGAACAATCTTTAAAGCCTCAATACATACTGCTTGTGAATCTACATAACATTTTTTCTTTAATAAAATCTCAGAAATTTCAACTTTACTTAAATAAAACACATTTTTATCCTGTTTTTTATATATTAAATATATTTTAACGATCTACATCGGACATAACAAAATCAATACTTCCAAGATAAACAATTAAATCAGATATTAAATGTCCGCGTATAACCGATGGAATTTGCTGTAAGTGAGCAAAGCTAGGAGTACGAATACGAGTTCGATAACTCGTTGAACTACCATCACTAATTATATAATAACTATTAATTCCTTTAGTTGCTTCAATCATCTGAAAACTTTCATTAATAGGTAATATAGGTCCCCACGACATTTGTAAAAAATGTGTGATCATACTTTCAATATGAAACAAAGATTTATTTTTAATAGGTGGGGTAGTAAGTGGGTGTTCAGATTTATACGAACCGTGCGGCATGTTAGATAAACATTGATGTAGTATTTTTAAACTTTGTCGAATTTCTTCTACTTTAAGTAATACTCGTGTATAAGCATCACTAATTTTATTTCCTACAGGAACTTCAAAATCAAAATTTTGATAACCTGAATAAGGTCTTTTTTTTCTAACATCAAAATCAACTCCTGTGGCTCTTAAACCAGAACCTGTTATTCCCCATAATAAAGCTTCTTTTTTACTATACGATGCTATACCGCTAGATCGAGAAATTAAAATACTATTTTTTAAAGCTACTTTGATATAAAAATCTAATCTTTTCGGCATCCAAGCTAAAAATTCTTTTAATAAACAATGCCAATTAGTTGGCAAGTCTCTAGCTACTCCTCCAATACGAAACCACGCAGGATGCATACGAGCACCTGTAATAGACTCGATTATATCATAAATTTTTTGACGATCAGTAAAAGCTAAAAAAACAGAACTCATACTACCTACATCTTGAATAAATGTAGAAATAAATAGTAAATGACTATTAATTCTAAATAATTCAGATAATAAAATTCTAATCACTTGAACACGATCTGACACCTCAATACCTGCTAATTTTTCTATCGCTAAGATATATGGCATTTCATTAATACATCCACCTAAGTATTCTATACGATCAGTGTACGGAATATAACTATGCCAAGATTGTCTTTCAGCAATTTTTTCGGCACCGCGATGATGATAACCAATGTCTGGAACGCAATTTACTATTTTTTCTCCACTTAATTGTAGTATAATACGAAAAGCACCATGCGATGAAGGATGATTTGGTCCAAAATTCAAAAACATATATTCTGAACCATCTGATTTACTAGGTTTCAGTCCCCATGATTCAGGACGAAAAAGTAGCGCATCCATTGCTGCATCTTCTTTTTGTTTCGTAAAAAAAAAACTATCTAATTCTGTAGCATGTGATGGATAATCTTTTCTCAGTGGATGTCCAACCCAGTTCTGAGGCATTAAAATACGAGTAAGAAAAGGGTGTCCTGAAAATTCTATACCAAACATCTCCCATGTTTCACGTTCATACCAATTTGCATTTAAAAAAATAGAAGTAATAGAAGGTAATCGCAATTTTTTTTTTAGTACGGCTACTTTTAAAACAATATCACAATTATTATCAATTGATAAAAAATGATAAAAAACTGTAAAATCAGAATTAGGTATATTATCAACATTATTTCTTAAACGTTCATCAATACCGTGTAAATCGAATAACATATTATATGAACAAATAGTATTTTGTTTTAAAAAATTAATAACCTGTATTAAAATTGAACTATTTACCCATACAACCGGACACGGAAAACATGTGTATTGCATGAAAAAATTTTTATCTCCAAACATACTAATTAATGAAATAAGAACAGGATTTTCATCACAGATCTGTTTATTTTTGACATTTAAAAAAAAAATTTTTTTGAAAATAGACATCAGACATAATTTAATCTCTATCAAAACATTTAATTTTTATATAGTATGTTTATACAATCACATACATATATCCTTAGCTCAACAAATAATTAACAATGTATATAATTTTTAAAATCTACTATACAACATCTTCGCATTTAATATTAGTAACTGCAATTCTATTTTTATTTTTTCTTTCTTTTTCAGATACCATTTTAGGCTTATAAATACCTTGATCACCAATCATCCAGGACAAAGGACGACGTTCTTCAGAAATAGATTTTTGTAGTAAAGTTAATGCATGTATATATGCTTCTGGTCTAGGAGGACATCCAGGTATGTAAATATCTACTGGAAGAAATTTATCAACACCTTGTACTACAGAATACACATCATACATACCTCCAGAATTTGCACATGATCCCATAGAAATTACCCATTTAGGTTCTAACATTTGATCATACAATCGTTGTATTACAGGAGCCATTTTAATAAAAGGCGTTCCTGCAATTACCATAAAATCAGCCTGTCTTGGTGATGTACGTAATACCTCTGCACCAAATCGAGAAACATCATGAACAGAAGTAAATGAGGTAACCATTTCCACGTAACAACATGATAAACCAAAGTTATACGGCCACAAAGAATTTTTTCGACCCCAGTTTACAATATTATGAAAGAAATTAGAAATTTTTCCAAAAAAAACATTATTTTGTATTTTTTGCATCATCGGATCAAATACAGTGTTTACCGTATTTAAGGGATATTTTTTAGATGCATCTTTAGTTGTATTAACACGCGTTAAAGTATATTTCATATATTGGAATCCTTTACAATGATTGAAAATATTATATTTAATTAACAGTTTTATGTTAAAAATTTTTTATGTTTACATAACATATTATTTTTATAATTTCCATTTTATCTGTAAAAATATATATACTTTATTTTGAAACTATCCATTCAAATATATTATGTTTTACTAAATAAAACAAAGCCATAAATAAAGTATTAATAAAAAAACAAATTTTTAATAAACCCATCCACCCTAACTCTCGTACACAAACCGACCAAGTATACAAATATAATATTTCTACATCAAATAAAACAAACAAAATAGCAAGCAGAGAAAATTTAATAGGTATCCTTAATCGAGCATTACCAACTGAAATAATACCTGATTCAAATGGATGTGGAGTTTTATAAAAATACGATTTACCACCTAAAACATATCCAAACAATAACATTGACATACATATCAGAAATCCAAATACTATAAAGTATATAAAACTTATATGTTGATCATTAATATTCATAAATATTTACAAACTCAAAAATTTTAATTAATAATAATTACCTATCATAAATACAGAATAAATACATTATTTTATACTCTATATTTAATATTTAGGAGTTAATAAAACAATTGTATCATTTTATAAATAAAAAAAGTTATAATTTTATTATAATAAATTTGATTGATAAATACTTAACTAAGTAATTATAACGATTATTTATACGTTTATTACAATAAATATAATTATATTTTCTTTTTACCCTTGATGAAGAACAAACTGACCCCATTTAATTAATATTATCTATTTTATAAGATGTTTAATAATTAAAAAAAAATTATTAATTTATTATTAATAAAATTTTTTTAGAAAAACAACAAAAATTTACATTAAAGGATCATAATAATGGGACATATCATTGGAATAGATTTAGGTACTACTAATTCTTGTGTGGCTATTATGGATAACAACAAAGCAAAAGTATTAGAAAATGCTGAGGGAGAACGTACCACTCCATCCGTAATTGCGTATACTAATGAAAAAGAAGTGTTAGTTGGTCAACCAGCAAAGAGACAATCAATTACTAACCCTAAAAATACACTATTTGCAATAAAAAGATTAATGGGAAGAAAGTTTCAGGACGAAGAAGTGCAACGTGATATTAAAATCATGCCATATAATATTATTCAATCAAAAAATGGTGATGCATGGATAAAAATAAAAGAAGAAAACATAGCTCCTCCTCAAATTTCTGCCGAAATTTTAAAAAAAATGAAAAAAACTGCTGAAGATTACTTAGGAGGAACAGTTACTGAAGCCGTTATTACTGTCCCAGCATATTTTAATGATGCTCAGAGACAAGCAACTAAAGATGCAGGAAAAATAGCTGGATTAGAGGTAAGAAGAATAATAAACGAGCCTACAGCAGCTGCTTTAGCGTATGGTTTAGATAAAAGTAAAGGCAATAGAACAATCGCAGTATATGATTTAGGTGGAGGAACTTTCGATATCTCAATTATTGAAATTGATGAAGTTGATAAAGAAAAAACGTTTGAAGTACTATCAACTAACGGAGATACTCACTTAGGTGGAGAAGATTTTGATAATCGACTAATTCATTTTTTAGTATCAGAATTTCAAAAAGATAATGGCATGGATTTAAGTAATGATCCTTTAGCTATGCAAAGATTAAAAGAATCAGCTGAAAAAGCAAAAATAGAACTGTCTTCTGCTAAACAAACAGATGTGAATCTACCCTACATCACAGCAAATTCTACTGGACCTAAACACTTAAATATTAAAGTTACTAGAGCAAAATTAGAATCATTAGTAGAAGATTTAATCGTTAGATCTATAAAACCATTAAAAGTAGCATTAAAAGATGCTAAATTAAAAATATCAGATATTCATGACATTATTTTAGTTGGCGGCCAAACTCGTATGCCGTTAGTGCAACAAAAAGTAGCAGAATTTTTTGGAAAAAAACCGAGAAAAGATGTAAATCCAGATGAAGCTGTAGCTATCGGTGCTGCTGTTCAAGGTGGAGTTTTATCCGGCGCAGTAAAAGATGTATTATTACTTGATGTAACTCCATTATCGTTAGGAATTGAAACAATGGGTGGTATTATGACCCCGTTAATAAATAAAAACACAACTATACCAACCAAACATAGCCAAACTTTTTCAACAGCTGAAGACAACCAATCTGCAGTAACTATACATGTATTACAAGGTGAAAGAAAACGTGCTTTAGATAACAAATCTTTAGGACAATTTAACTTAGATGGTATTCAAGCAGCTCCTAGAGGAATACCTCAAATTGAAGTAACTTTTGATATTGATGCAGATGGTATTTTACATGTTTCCGCACAAGATAAAAAAACAGGAAAAGAACAAAAAATTACTATACAATCTTCATCTGGATTAAATCAAGATGAAATAAAAAAAATGATTAATGATGCACAAGAAAATTCTGAAAAAGACTTACAATTTGAAGAACTAATAAAAGTTAGAAATCAAGGTGATCAAATTTCTCATAGTACAAAAAAACAACTATCCGAATGTCAAGAAAAAATTGATCCTGAAACAAAATCGAATATTGAAAAATCTCTTCAAGAATTAGAGTTGTCTCTAAAAGGGGAAAATCGAGAAGAAATAAATAAAAATATACAGACAGTTTTACAGCTAAGTTTAAAATTAACAGAGTTATTAAAAAAAGAATCGACTCCAGATAATCCTTCCAAACAAAACGATAACACACAGAAAAATGAAAATGTAGTTGACGCTGAATTTGAAGAAATAAAAGATAAAGAAAAAAAATAAAAAAAAATATTTTTATTAACAAAATTTAATTACATACATATTAAATATACTACAAATATATCTATTTTTATGTTAGGGGTGTAGAAAATTTTCTCTGCACCCATATTATATACATTTTATTAGGAATCATAATCAATCATGAAACAACAAGATTACTATACAATTTTAAAGGTTTCTAATACTGCCAGTGAACGTGAAATAAAACAGGCTTATAAGAGACTGGCTATAAAATACCATCCTGATCGTAACCAAGGAAACAAAACTGCTGAGGAACAGTTTAAAAAAATAAAACAAGCATATGAAATCTTAAGTGATAAAAAGAAAAGAACTGCTTATGATCAATACGGACATGCAGCATTTGAACAAAATGGAAATAATGGTGATTTTCATAGTAGTTTTACTACTTCTACATCTGATTTAAATGATATATTTGGTGATGTTTTTGGTGATATATTCGGAAATAGCAGAAAGAAAAATACAGAAAAAGGATCAGATTTACAATATAACATTAATCTTACACTAGAAGAGGCTGTTCAAGGAACTACAAAAGAAGTAAAAATTCCTACACTAAGTACATGTCATTCATGTTCTGGGAAAGGAACAGCATATGGAAAAAAATCCCAGACATGTACGTATTGTCATGGACACGGACAAATACACATGAGGAAAGGGTTTTTTAGTGTTCAGCAAACTTGTCCAACTTGCCGCGGTACGGGAACAGTCATAAAAAATCCATGCAAAATATGCTATGGACAAGGTCGAATAAAGGTATCGAAAAAATTGTCTGTTAAAATTCCTTCTGGAGTAGATACTAATGATCGTATCCGATTAAACAATGAAGGAGAATCCGGTCAATATGGAGCTCAGTCAGGAGATCTATATATACAAATCAATGTAAAAAAACATCCAATCTTTACTAGAGAAGATAATCATTTGCATTGTGAAGTACCTATTAATTTTGTTACTGCTTCTTTGGGTGGAGAAATAGAAGTACCTACTTTACAGGGGAGATTAAAGCTTAAAATACCCTCTGAAACACAATCTGGTAAATTACTCCGAATACGAGGAAAGGGAGTTAAATCAGTAAGAAAAAGATATCCGGGAGATTTATTATGTAAAATAATAGTAGAAACACCAGTAAATTTAAATAACTTTCAAAAAAATCTGTTACACCAATTAGGAAAAAGTTTTGGTGATTTTAAAGGAGAAAATAATAGTCCTAAGTCTAAAAGATTTTTTGATAGTGTAAAAAGATTTTTCGAAAATCTTACTCAATAAACAAAAAGAGGGTATTGCTATCTATGTAGCGGTATAATAGATGCAATACTTGTGTTATAAAATTATATAATTTAATATAAAATATATTAAATTTGTTTAATATTTTTAATTAATATAGATTTATATCTAGCAGCTTTATTTGTGTGTATAATTCCTTTAGTAGCGTATTTATCAACAATAGATTGAAATACACTAAATTCTTTATAAGCTTGTTTCTTTTCTCTTTCTTTAATAAAAAAATATACTTTTTTCATAAATGTTTTAATAATAGATCTTTTGCTTGCATTACATTTTCTACGTTTTTCTGACATAATAGCATGTTTTTTAGATGATTTTATATTTGCCAAAATAATTATAACTCCTGAAATAAAAATATTAAAAATAAATAGTATATATGCTAATTTTAACGATTTTAAATAAACTACATTAATATCACTGAATAAATATATATTATTTATATCTATATTGTGTATTTATATACAACACTATTATATACAATAAATTAGATTATTCATGTTAATATAATATTACTATATATTTTACAATCAATAATATCAACTAAGAAGTATAAAATGTACTATTATACATGCTAATTTAATACACAAAAATATAAAAAATTTTATTTATTATATATAAAACGTCAATACTGTATATTATACATAGTTTTAACTATCACTATACTTAATTTATATTATTAATAAAAATTAATTTTTATAAAACGTTTATTTTTAAAAAAAAACAAAAAATACATATTCATAATACTAATATATTTATATTATATACACAAATGCAAATTAACAATTACTTGGAAGTTACGTATGAAAAAAATAAAAAAATCTTTAAACTTACCTCAAACAAAATTTTCTATGAAAGCAAACTTATCTATAAAAGAAACAGAAATACTTAAAAAATGGAAGAAAAATAAATTATATGATCATATAAGTTCAAAAAACAAAAAAAATAAATGTTTTTTTTTATATGACGGACCACCATACGCTAACGGAGATATTCACATTGGTCACGCTGTTAATAAAATATTAAAAGATATCATTTTAAAAGTTAAACGTATGTCAGGATTTTTTGCTCCATATGTTCCTTGTTGGGACTGTCACGGATTACCTATTGAACAAAAAGTCGAACAAATTTTAAAAAAAAAATCAGTTGAAGTAAACAAACAAAAATTTCGTATAAAATGTCATAAATATGTATTAAAACAAGTTTATAGGCAGAAAAAAGATTTTATAAGACTAGGAGTTTTAGCTGATTGGGAAAATATAAACTTAACGATGGATTACAATAATCAAGCAAATACAATACATGTACTATCCCGTATTATTAAAAAAGGATATATATATAGAGATCTAAAACCTATCTATTGGTGTTTTCAATGTCAATCTTCACTCGCTGAAGCTGAAATAGAATATCAAACAAAAAATTCATGTTCTATTTACGTTTTGTTTAAAATACAAGATACAAGTTTCTTAAGAGATAAATTTTTTACAGAAAAAAGCAAAAAAAAAAAACAATGCACTAACATTTCAATAATTATTTTCACCACTACACCATGGACACTTCCAACATGTCAAGCTATTGCTGTTAATCCAAATCTATACTATCAACTAATAAAAATAAAACAAAAATATTATCTTTGTGAAAAAAAATCAGTAATACATTTATTCAAAATAAATAACACAAAAAATTGGAAAATAAAAGGTTGTGTAAAAGGAAAAAATCTAAGAAATTTAAACTGTATACACCCTTTTTTAAATATTGTCGTTCCTATTATACTATCTAATCATGTATCCGATGAATTAGGTACCGGGGCTGTACATATGTCTCCAGACCATGGATGTGAAGATTTTATTGCATGCAAGAAATACAATATAAAACCTAAACAAACTGTCAATGCACATGGATTGTATAACATTCCTTTACTTAGTGTGTTGAATAATCTTCATATCTTTAAAGCAGAAAATATAATTTTACAATTATTAGAAAGCAAAAGAAAAATATTTTTTTCCGAAATCATTGAACATTCTTATCCGCATTGTTGGCGTCATAAAAAACCAGTTATTTATAGAGCTACACCACAATGGTTTATTAAAATATCTAATCTTGCATTAAAAAATAAAATATTAAAAAAAATTAAACAAGTTAATTGGATTCCGGAATGGGGAAAAACCAAAATGAAAAAAATGTTAAAAAATAGACCTGATTGGTGTATTTCGAGACAAAGAACCTGGGGCATTCCAATTCCATTATTTATACATAAAAAAACAGGACAACTACATCCTGACACAATATGTATTATGAAAAAAATAGAAAAAAAAATTCAGTTATATGGTTATATTATATGGTGGCAATCTACAACTCAGACGTGGTTAAAAGAAAATGCAGACATGTACGAAAAAATTAATGATGTACTTGATGTATGGTTTGAATCTGGGGCAAGCCACCAATTAAAGATATATAAAAATAATACTCATCAAACATTTAATCATGTAGCTGATTTGTATTTAGAAGGATCAGATCAACATCGTGGTTGGTTTATGTCATCCTTAATTACATCGATGATTGTACAAAATAATGCTCCGTATAAAACAGTTTTAACTCATGGATTTGTTGTTAATGAACATGGTCAAAAAATGTCTAAATCTCTAAAAAATAACCAACAACCAAAAGATATTATCCGAAAATGGGGAGCAGATATTTTAAGATTATGGGTAGCACATACAAATTATACTAACGATATGTCTATATCTCATAAAATTTTACAACAAATATCTGAACATTATAGAAGAATTAGAAATACGATACGATTTTTATTTTCTAATCTTTTTGATTTTAATTCATCCATCCATATCGTAAACAATAAAAATTTATTATTATTAGATCAGTGGATTTTAGAAACAACATATAATTACCAAAAAAAAATTATTAAAAATTATTCAATTTATCACTTTCATGAAGTAGTACAAAAAATTATCAATTTTTGTTCTATTAAGCTAGGATCTTGTTATTTAGAATTAGTTAAAGATAGGTTATATACTACATATAATAACAGTGTAGCAAGAAGAAGCGGACAAACTGCTATATTTTATATTTTACATTATCTTATACGATGGATTGCTCCAATATTATCGTTTACAGCAGAAGAAGCATGGAATCATTTTAACGAGAACACTAAAATATCTATATTTACAGAAAAATGGTTTAAAAAAATACAACTTCCTTCAAAAACAATTTATTATAAAACTTCTTTTTGGAAAAAAATATTTACTATAAGAAACGAAGTTAATAAATTTATAGAACAAGAAAAAACAACTAAGTATATACGCAATTCACTTGAAATAATATTAATTTTATATGTAAATAAAAATTTATTTAAAACACTGTTATCTTTTAATACCGAATTAAAATTTATATTTTTAGTATCTGAGACTCAATTATGTCGATATTCTTATGCACCTAAAATAGCTTATAAAAGTAACTCTATAAAAAATTTAAAAATCATAATAAAAAAAAGTAATAAAATAAAATGTCCAAGATGTTGGCATTATTCAAAGAAAAATAGATTTATAAAAAACATAATGAACCTTTGTTACAGATGTCTAGAAAATATTAATAAAAAAGAAAAACAACATATTTTTTTATAAAAAAACTAAAAAATAAATCTATAAAAATATATTTTAAACAATATATCTATAGAATTTATTTAATATAAAATTCTATTTTATAGATATTCATTTTTACATACTCGTATTGTATTCATAAATATTTATTTATATACAAAAAAAAATGTTGTGTAATAATGAACATAGATTCTTTTTTTTTATACAAAAAAAGACTTTAAAAAAAATTATTTGCATATATACAATATATTTTTTAAACATCATTATATATTGTATTAATAAAGATGGGACATAAAAATGAAAAATAAAAATACTAGTATAGTTATATCTGGAGCATTGGGTAGAATGGGAAAAATGTTAATTAAAGAAACGATAAAACAAAAAAATATCAAATTAATTTACGCATTAATTAGAGAAAACCATACGCACATACATTCTAGTTATAATAAAGAAAAATATTTAAATAAAAAAATTTTTTTTACTACTTTAAAAAAACTAAAAAAAAATAAACATACTTTGCCGTTTGATACAATAATTGATTTTAGTAAACCAAATGTAACATTAAAGATAGTAGAGTTTTGTGTTAAAAATAACAAAAAAATAATTATTGGTACTACTGGATTTACTTCTATACAAATGAAAACTATAAAAAAAGCATCTAAAATAATTCCAATATTATATTCACCTAATTTTAGTGTTGGTATCAATATGATGCATACAATAATACAATACATATCTAAAATATTAGGTAAAAATTCTGATATAGAAATTATAGAATCTCATCATAGAAATAAAATAGATGCTCCATCAGGAACCGCATTACAATTAGGAAAAATTATTTCTAAATCTATGAAATGGAAATTTTCTGAATCAGCTATATTTTCAAGATACGGACATGTAGGAATAAGAAAGAAAAACAAAATTGGTTTTTCAGTGATTAGAGAAGGAAGAACAATCGGAAAACATACTGTATTATTTGCAAATAAATATGAGAAAATTTCCGTTAACCATACAGCTACTCATCGTTCTGTCTTTGCAAAAGGAGCTATACAAGCAGCTATGTGGATACATGATAAAAAGAAGGGTTTATATAACATGAATAATATTCTTAAAAGTATTCTTGTTTCATAATAAAACATAATATAAATACAAAGTATTAGTTAATAACATAAGAATGTTTCTTTACATATCTATAAAAATGTATATCAGGAAAACTTTATGACAAAATTAGCACACTTAGTTTTAGAAGATGGAACTATTTTCTACGGGATTTCTGAAGGCATTGACGGTGAAACAATTGGAGAAATAGTTTTTAATACTGCTATGACTGGATATCAAGAAATTATAACAGATCCTTCATATTATGGCCAAATAATCTCATTTACTAATCCTCATATTGGTAATATTGGAACTAATAAACAAGATGAAGAATCTAAAAAAATTTTTGCTAAAGGAATTATAACTAAATCAATATCGTCAATAAGTAGCAATTTTCGTAGCATACAAAATTTATCAGAATATATAAAAAAAAAAAAAATTATTGCAATATCAAACATTGATACTAGAAAACTTACTCATATTTTACGAAAAAATGGTTCACAATATGGATGTATACAATCAGAACTATATATGAATAAAAAAAAAGCTATCACAAAAATCCTAAACTATAAAAAAACAAGAAAAAACAAAAAAAATATATCAATCGGAATAAAAAATATTCAAAAATGGATACCAGAGAAACCAATACATCATATATATCAAAGAAAAAAATTTCATGTTGTTGTATATGATTTTGGAATCAAAACTAGTATATTAAATATTTTGTATGAAAAAAACTGTAAAATTACACTAATACCTCCAACTACTCCTATAGAAACAGTAGTTTCTTTGAAACCATCAGGAATATTATTATCTAATGGCCCTGGAGATCCTAGATTATATACTAAAGCTATTAAAAATACGAAAAAATTACTAAACTTACCAATTCCTATTTTTGGAATTTGTTTAGGACACCAAATCTTGGCTTTATCATTAGGAGCAAAAATTATCAAAATGAAATTTGGACACCATGGATCTAATCATCCAATTCAAAATATATATACTAAAAAAGTTTTTATAACCACCCAGAACCATAACTTCACTATTGATAAATCCTCAATACCAAACAATATGACTGTTACGTATGTATCTTTATTTGATAATACTATTCAAGGTATAACTGTAAAAAATCATCCATCTTTTAGTGTTCAAGGTCATCCTGAATCTACACCGGGTACCCATGATACTCATATATTATTTGATAAATTTATTAAAAAAATGCATAAACAGGAATTCAAAAATGCCTAAAAGAAACGATATACATTCTATTTTAATTATAGGTTCTGGACCTATTATAATTGGACAAGCGTGTGAATTTGATTATTCTGGAGTTCAAGCTTGTACAGCTTTAAAAGAGGAAGGATATAGGGTCATACTAATAAACTCAAATCCAGCGACTATTATGACTGATCCTGACATGGCTGATAGAACATATATTGAACCCATTGATATAAAGATTATTACTGAAATTATAAAAAAAGAAAAACCTGATGCTATTTTGCCTACCATGGGTGGACAAACAGCTTTAAATTGTGCTTTAAAATTACACAAAAAAGGGATACTAAAAAAATATGAAGTAGAATTAATTGGAGTTACTATTAAATCTATTCAAAAAGCAGAAAATAGATCTTCTTTTGAAAAGTCTATGAAAGCTATTAACTTAAGTACAGCAAAATGTGGTATTGCACATAATTTTGAAGAAGCAAATAAAGTAATTGAATCTATCGGATTTCCTTGTATCATTCGACCTTCATTTACCATGGGAGGTAGTGGTGGTGGTATCGCATATAATTATGAAGAATTTAAAAATATCTGTATGCTTGGTCTAGAAATATCTCCAATATCTGAATTATTAATCGATGAATCATTAATAGGCTGGAAAGAATATGAACTAGAAGTAATTAGAGATACGTCTGGTAATTTTATTGTTGTATGTACTATTGAAAATATAGATCCTATGGGAATACATACAGGAGATTCTATAACTATTGCTCCAGCCCAAACATTAAGTGACAAAGAATATCAAAATATGCGTAATGCTGCAATTATGATATTAAAAAAAATTGGAGTAACTAGTGGAGGATCTAATGTTCAATTTGCAGTAAATCCACAAAATGGAAAAATGATAGTTATTGAAATGAATCCTAGAGTATCTCGATCATCGGCTCTAGCTTCTAAAGCTACTGGTTTTCCTATAGCACGAATTTCTACTAAGTTATCTATAGGATATACTTTAGATGAACTTAAAAATAATATCACAGGAAATAGCACTCCAGCTGCATTTGAACCATCTATAGACTATATTGTAACTAAAATACCCAGATTTGATTTTAAAAAATTCCATGAATGTAATGATAGACTAACTACTCAAATGAAATCTATCGGAGAAGTTATGGCAATCGGCCGAACATTCCAGGAATCGTTACAAAAAGCAATTAGAAGTTTAGAAATTGGATCTACAGGATTTGATATTAATATAAAAACAAATAAAATAAATAATCCTTTATTATTAAAAAAAAAAATATATCATGAGCTTCGAGAAGCCGGTCCGGAAAGATTATGGTATATAGGAGAAGCTTTTCGCTTACAATGGAGTATAAAAAAAATACACCAGCTCACACGTATAGATCCTTGGTTTTTAAATCATATACAAGATTTAATTTTAGTAGAAAAAAATACTGCACAAAAAAAATTATCTGATTTAGATTACATAAATCTAAAATATCTAAAATCTAAAGGTTTTTCAGATTTACGAATTTCTCAATTAATAAATGTACAAGAAAATGATGTACGTCAAAAAAGATATGAATTACAACTCCACCCTACATATAAACGTATAGATACTTGTGCAGCTGAATTTTCTACGGAAACAGCATATATGTATTCTACTTGGGAAGATGAGTGCGAATCACTACCTACAAAAAATCCAAAAAAAATAATTATATTAGGTAGCGGGCCTAACCGGATTGGTCAAGGAATTGAATTTGATTATTGTTGTGTTCATGCGTCCCAAATACTAAAAGAAGATAATTATGAAACAATTATGATCAATTGTAATCCAGAAACTGTATCTACTGATTATGATATCTCTGATAGATTATATTTTGAACCTATTGCTTTGGAAGAAATCTTAGAAATTATACGCATAGAAAAACCTATGGGTATTGTTATTCAATATGGCGGTCAAACACCTTTAAAATTAGCTAAAAACCTTCAAAAAGAAAAAATAAAAATATTAGGTACACAACCAAAATATATTGATATAGCTGAAAATAGAAAAAAATTTCAAAAAATTATTAATCGATTACAATTAAAACAACCTAAAAATTATACCTCTAATAACATACAGAACGCACTAAAAAAATCTAATAAAATAGGATATCCAATTATTGTCCGTCCTTCATATGTTCTAGGTGGTCGAGAAATGGAAATAATTTACAGTAACCACCATCTCATTGAATATTTTCAAAATCGCGATAAAAAATCAAAAAAACAAACAATTTTATTAGATCAATATTTAGATAATGCTACTGAAATAGATGTAGATGCAATTTGTGATGGAAAAAAAGTTTTTGTAGGAGGAATTATGGAACATATAGAACAAGCGGGAATACACTCTGGAGATTCAGCATGTACTCTTCCTGTCTATACTCTGGACAAAAAAACTGAAAAAGAAATAGAAAAACAAACAAAAATTTTAGCTATTGAACTAAAAGTACTTGGATTAATCAATATTCAATTTGCTATTAAAAACAAAAAAATATTTATTTTAGAAGTAAACCCGAGAGCTTCACGAACTATTCCTTTCATTTCAAAAGCTCTAGGTATTCCTTTATCTAAAATAGCGATGCGTGTAATTTGTGGAAATACTTTATCACAACAAAAATATATCAAAAGAATTAAACCAAAACATTATTCCGTAAAAGAAGTAGTTTTACCATTTAATAAGTTTCCAGAAACTAATCCTATGTTAGGACCAGAAATGCGATCTACCGGAGAGGTGATGGGTTTAGGAAAAAACTTTGCATTAGCATTCTATAAAGCTATGTTAGGAATATCCATCCACTTAAAAAAAAAAGGAACAGTGCTATTATCTGTACAAAAAAAAGATAAGAATTCTATTGTAGATATTGCCATACAATTAAGAAAACTAAAATTTGATATAGAAGCAACACGAGGTACATATTTAAAATTAAAATCTACAGGAATTAAAGCCAAGTTAGTTAGTAAAATCTACGAAGGGCGACCAAATGTTCAAGATTTTATAAAAAATAAAAAATATATATATATCATAAACACTGCTGTAGATGACAAAAAAAACATAGAAACACGTAAAATACGTAATATGGCTCTAAAATATAAAACGCATTATGATTCTACATTAAATGGAGCATTCGCCACTATTTCCGCACTAAAATACATTGGAAAAAAAACTATACTATGTTTACAAGATATACATCACAATAAATTTTAGTTAATATTGTAATTTTTATTAAATATTTATATAAATATTTTTTATTTGCATAAATATAATTAAAATTATATAAATTGTTTTATATTAAAATCTAAAAAAAATAATTAATAATTATATTTTATTTTTTAATATAAAATAAAGTATGTAATATTAAAAATTAATATCATTTAAATAAAATATTGTTAATAAGATTATTGTGTAACTATATAACTATATAACTATATAATTATATAATTATATAGTTACATAATTATGTAACTATATAATTAAAAAAATTCTACTATTACAAAAATATAATTAATATAAATATACAAATATAAAAAAGTCATATAAATACTATTACAATACGAATATTCATATGTATTTAAAACATGAAATTTTATAAAAAAACTATTTTATAAAAAAAATATTTTTTTTTTATAAATACAACAGTATGATTAGATATATGATTTTAAAAAATTTTTTACTAGTAGTGAGTACTGGTACACTGAAACATTTTCAGCGCGAAAAAATGAATAGATATTCAATTTTAATAAAAGTTTTTCAGAAAACATATTGGATAAATTACTCTTTAATAATTTACGTCGATGTTGAAAAGCAGTTCGAGTAATTAACTCTAAAGCAAAAAAATACTTTTCTATGCCGTAGTCATCATATTTATTATTATATGGAACAAATCGCAAAAAAATAGAATTTATTTTTGGTTCAGGAAAAAAATCAAATTTATCTACTGAAATAATAGGTGTAATTTTGTAAAAAAATTGAGCTATAACACTTAATTTTCCATACTCTTTATTTCCAGGATTAGCTAACAATCGATGTGCTACTTCTTTTTGAAACATAAAATGCATATCATAAATATGTAAATTATAAAGAATCATTTTTAAAAAAAAACAAATAGAAATATTATAGGGTAAATTACCTATTAATCTATATAAAACATCTTTTTTTAAAGAAAAAAAATATCGAAAATCAAATTTCATAACATCAGTTAAAATAATATTCATTTTTTTATTATATCGATGACATAACAAAAAAAATATTATATTTTCATCTATTTCAAGTACAGTAATTTTATCTACAATCTCACATATAGGGAATGTTAGTGCACCTAAACCAGGACCAATCTCTATAACATAGTCAGAACTATTTAAATTCATACTTTGTACAATTTTTGCTATAATAATCTCATTTTTTAAAAAATTTTGACCAAATCTTTTTACAGGAATGTGTTTTTTATACATAAATTTATTCATATATTTACCACATTGAATTTTTAACTATCTCTATATAAATTAAAAATTAATTAATTATTATTAATAATATAGAATCATTCATAAGAAAAATATTGTTTATAAAATACTTTAGTATAATAACATTAAAGTAATAATACATAAAAAAATCAACTAATTACATCATTAATAATGATATTTGTCATATATCTCTGAAAGATCAACTAAAATATTGACATATATTTTTTTTTATATACATTCACCTATATTACATTTTTTTATAAAACTGTATTTTTATGTAATAAAGTACTTACCTTAAAATAATCTTATTTATAGATAAGATTTAAATTTATTAAAATAATAACAACATTCATATATCATATATAAATATAATATATTGAAATACTATACTAAAAATAGTGTCTTTATTAAAAATAATTTTCAAATTAATTCATATTTACATATATAAAAAATGTTAAATATTATATAATTAAAGTTAGTTTATTTTTTAAAATTATTTATAATAATTTACTAAAATAGTAAAAATACTTATTGTAGTAAATATTTAACTGTTAGCAAACTATTGTTTATGTGACATATAATCATGTATACATCCAATACTATTGATCATTTAAATAAAAAATTCTTCTTAATTAAATTTATCTAATTTTTAAAAAATATAAATACGTATAGTTTTATTATTAAAGTGTTAATAATTTTTTAATTCCGTTAAATGCTTATTTTATTGATATTAAAAATATTTAAATTATATTTTTACATATTCCTGTTATCAAATTTAATTACATACACTATATATTTAAAAGTTGATGTTTAAAAAATAATTTTAATCTACTTCATATGAATACATCTAGATAAAAATATTAATTATAATTAAAAATTTTTATTATATTTAACTGTTATTAGATATTTATTTAAAATAAAATATAAAAATTTAATTTTTAAAAAAATATTTTTATATTATTATAAGAATTTTATAGAAAAGAACAATTTGAATTTTAAAAAATCAAAATTAATATAAAAATAATCGGCACGAAAATTTCTATAAAAAACAATTCTATAAATTGTATTAATATAAAAAACGTGCCGATACAAAATATTAGAAAAACAAATTATTAAACGTCATGTATTGCAATTGTTTTTTTATAAAAATTAAACATATAAAAATATTAAATTATTATCTTATTTTTCTATATCAACACAAAAAAAATCTATATGTAATAACGCGGATTTAAAAGCATGATATTGAATATCTTTAACAACAACAAAAAATTTTTTCTCTTCTAAAATAATCACAATTGTTTGTGAACAAAATTCAATATTTTTTTGTAAATTAAAAATTAAATCATGTTCCAAAGAAATCCATAATTCTTGATTTAATTTTTTCTTACCATATATTACTCCTGGAACACGACGATGTATTTTACGTATATAGCGGCTATTGCTAGTACCTCGTTTATCACGAAAAATTGCGTGTAATGTTATCATATAAACAACTCCAAACAGTAAAAAATCCAATTAATAAATCATATTATTTAAATATCAATATAACATAAGATAATATTTTATATATTTAAAATTTTTCTAGAATTCAATACAGATTGTTTTTTTAACCAACAAATTTCATTTTTCCACATACTTGTATCTTTAGTTTCTAAAATCATTGGAATTTTTTTAAATTCAATTATTTGAACAATCCATGAAAAAACATTCTTTTTTATTTTTCCATATCCTAAATTATGATGACGATCTAATCGACTATTAAAACTTCCTTTAGAATCATTAATATGAATTCCTAATAAATATTGAAAACCAATTAAACTATCAAATTTTTTAAATGTTTCTAAAAAATCATTTTTGTTATTTAACTGATATCCCGAAGCAAATAAATGACAAGTATCCAGGCATATACCAATACGAGATTTATCTTCAATTTTATTAATAATAAATGATAAATGTTCAAAACAATACCCAATATTTCTTCCTTGACCAGCTGTGTTTTCTAAAACAATAATGATTTTACGTGTTTTACTTAATATAAAATTTATAGAATTAGAAACATTTTCTAAACATTTCTTCTCTGTAATCTGATATAAATAACTACCAGGATGAATATTAATCATTGTTAAACCTAATTCATAACAACATTTAATTTCCTTAATAAAAGTTTCACACGATTTTCTATTCAATTCTTTTTGCGGATGACCTAGATTAATTAAATAACTACTATGTGGCAAAATTTGCAAAGGAGAATAATGATATATTTTACAAGCTTCTCTAAAATTATATACAATACTTTTCTGTAAAGGAGGGTTTATCCATCGCAACGGATTATATACAAAGATAGAAAAAGCTGTTGCTCCCAATTGATGCGCTCGCAATACAGAATTCTCTAAACCCCCTTTAGTACTTACATGTGCACCTATATATTTCATTATAATTAATTTTTCCTATTTAATTGATATCTAATAAAAAATAAATCTAGTATCAGAATACTAGTTTGATTATAATTAATATATAAATATCATAAAATACTTACAACATTTATTGTATTTTTCCTGTATAAGAAATAAAAAATATTAATAATTTCTTAATATTTATACAATGAATATTGTTTTTGTATATAAACACTATAATCAAAATAACGTAAAAATTATATCAAAGTAGTATTACAATATATATTACACATATTTCTAAAACCATTAACAAAAAGAAAAATTATGTCCATTCATCACAACACATTTTATAAAACAATTCATATACTACAAAAATTTTGGCGTAAACATAACTGTATAATTCTACAACCATTAGATATCTCTATAGGAGCAGCTACATTTCATCATCATACTTTTTTTAACATTCTTAAAAAAAAATCTTCTTTTATAGCCTATGTACAACCTTCTAGAAGACCATTAGACGGACGATATACTAACCATCCTAATCGATTACAACATTATTTTCAATTTCAGGTAATTATGAAACCTTCTCCAAATAATATTCAACAACTATATTTATCTTCTTTAAAGAAAATTGGAGTAGATATCAGAAATAACGATATTAGATTTATAGAAGATAATTGGGAAAATCCTACACTCGGAGCTTCTGGTTTAGGATGGGAAATATGGTTAAATGGGATGGAAATCACTCAAATCACATACTTTCAACAAATGGGAGGTATTAATTGTAATCAACCAACTATTGAAGTCACGTATGGTTTGGAAAGAATTTCTATGCACCTACAAGATATAGATAGTATCTATGATATTGTCTGGGATACTAGAAATAAAACTAAAATAAAGTATTCAGATATATTTTTACATCAAGAACAAGAAAATTCATCATATAATTTTGAATTCTCTGACACACAACAGATATTGCAATTATTTACACTACATATACAAGAAGCAAATAGACTGACAAATCTCACTATTCCATTGCCTATTCCAGCATATGAACAAATGTTATATGCTATTCATTATTTTAATTTACTAGATTGCAAAAAAATATTATCTACAACAGATCGAACTGAGCACATTTTAAATATACGCGAACAAATAAAAAAAATTGCTATACAATATATCTATCATCAAAATAAAGAGTAAAAAATGAAAAAAAAAACATTATTAATAGAAATACAAACAGAAGATCTACCTAGTAGAGAATTAACTACTATAGCCCAATTTTTTCATGTGACTATACAAAAAGAACTTCTTAAAAGAGAAATTAGATACGAGTCTGTATTTTTATACTATACTTCTAAAAAAATAGCTGTAAAAATTTTTTCTTTATCATATTCTAATAAACACACACATATAAAAAAAATAGGTCCTTCTATACAAGAATCATTCGATTCTAACAATAAAATCACTCCTACAGCAACATTATGGCTAAAAAAATGTAATATATCTATACAACAGACTAGAACCCAATGCATTAACAACATTAAATATCTTATACATTCGGGTCCAAAGAAAGCAATTTCATTGAAAAAAAAATTAATACACATCATTTCTTACACAATAAAAAAAATACCTTTAAAAAAATCTATGATATGGAATACTACTTCTATACGATTCTCTCGCCCAATACGTAACATTATGATCTTATTAGATGATAAAAATATTTCATTAAATATACCTGATATTACCTATAAAAATATTTCTTATGGACATTTTTTAATGATGCCTAAAAAAATAATTTTTACTCA
>JBPBPJ010000067.1:0-32502 GCA_050954235.1 Janthinobacterium lividum
ATTCTACGTGATAAAGAAAACTGTTTTAGTGTTAAAATAATAGAATTTATTTCTGAAAAAAAAAATCCATTATCACCTTGGCATGTTATCTTATCAAAGTACAATTTAGAAAAAAAATCACCTAAAGTAGATTTGCTAAATGTTTTTCCAAAAAATATTTCTGACAATAATCGTATTGATTTAACAAATTTGGATTTTATTACTATTGATAATAATCATACTCAGGATATTGATGATGCTATTTATATTGAAGAAACTGATACAAATCACTTGATTCTTACAGTAGCTATAGCCGATCCTACTGAATATATATTAGTAAATACAGAAATAGATAATATAGCCAAAAAACGTGTTTTTACAAATTACTTACCCGGACTAAATATATCAATGTTACCAAAAGAATTCTCCAACAATATTTGTTCTTTACAACCCTTTACTAAAAAACCAGTATTAGCGTGTAAAATAATAATTGATAATGATGGTGCAATCATAACAGAAAAAACAAAATTTTTTTTAGCCTGGATTAAATCTAAAAGCAAGTTATCATATAATGATGTATCTGATTGGTTAGAAAAATCAGGAACATGGAAACCATGTAATAAGAGAATTGAAAAACAAATATTTTTATTAAACAAAATATATATTATTCGAAATAACTGGAGAAAAAAACACGCTATTCTCTTTAAAAATTATCCTGAATACACATTTCATTTATCTAAAAAATGGGAAATATTAAATATTTCTGTAGATAAAAAAAGAATAGCTCATAGAATGATTGAAGAATCTATGATTTCTGCAAATATCTGTGCTGCTAATTTCTTAGATAAACAATTAGGTTTTGGTTTATATCATGCACATTCTGGATTTAATTATTTTAATATTAAAAATGTTGTTACATTTCTAAAAAAATACAACATATTATATACATCCGAAGAACTCATGACGATATCTGGTTTTTGTAGATTAAAAAGATCTTTAGATATATTATCTAATGAATATGTAAACTATAGAATATATAAATTTCAATCTTTTGGAGAAATATGTACATTTCCTAAACCTCATTTTTCTTTAGGATTATCTTCTTATGCTACTTGGACATCTCCGATAAGAAAATATGGTGATATGATAAATCATCGATTAATTAAATCAGTAATCAAAGGATGTAAAAACATATCTCCTCCAGATCATACAATGATCTCACATATTATTAAACGCAAAAGAAAAACACGCATGGCAGTTAGAAAGATAGAAGAATGGTTATATACAAAATTTTTTCATTCAATAAATTATAATACAAAAAATTATTATGCATACATTATTGATATTTCTAAAAGAGGAATAAGCGCTCGTTTATTAAAAAATGGGGCTTTTATATTTATTCCCACTACATATATTCATAGTATTCATTATGAAGTAATATGTAAACCAGAATCAGGTGTTATATATATAAAAAATAAAATTCATTACAAAATATCAGATAATATTCTAGTACGTTTATTATCTATAAATCATATGACAAAAAAAATTATTGCAACTTTAGTAAAATAAAATGATATATGATATCATCATAAGATTTCAAATAACATAATTATTCATAAATAAATCATAATGTTATACTATTTATTAAAAATTAATAAATAATTATTAATATTAACAGATAATATTATAATTATACAGAGGATCCTTCTATGAACTTTTTAAATACCAATATATATCTTTATTTAAATTTTTTTGTTACTTTATTTATTTTAATCACTCCAATTAATGTAATATTAATGTTTTTATCTTCTTTTTATTTAAAAAATACTGAACAAACAAATCAAATAAATATATTAATGCATTTTAGTTTATCTATAATTTTATGTATTACGTTATTTTTGGGGTCCATTATTTTAAAATTTTTTAATACACCTTTAGCTTTTATAAGTATTACTGAAGGTATAATTATGTTATTTACTTCTTGGACATTTCTTAAAACTACTATTAATAATGTTTTTAATAAGAATTCAAAAAATAATAATTTTATGGATATACACGTACAACCACCCTATCTTACTTTAATTAAACCTTTCCTTTTAGGAATAGGCTCTATTAAAATGATCATTGCATGGAGTATGCATAATAATAGTATTTATAATTTATTAGGTGGAACTACTGTTATACTTTTATTTTCTATAATATGTTATTGTATGTGTAAAATTAGTTTATATATTTCTAAATTTTTAAACTATTCAATTATTTTAACAATAATACGTATTTTTGGTTTTTTTTTATTAACTATTAGTATAAAATCCATTATTTTGGGAATTCATGATATTTTTTGTGCTCCTATAATATAAAATTATAAAAAATATTTATTTAAATATAATCATTACATTAAATTATTCTTAATTAATTGATATATATATAAAATTAAAACAATGAAAATTATTATACGACATTTAGGTTTATGTGATTGGTTAAGTATAGAAAAAAAAATGCATAAATTCACACAAAACAGAAATAAAAATACTATTGATGAATTATGGTTTGTTGAACATTATCCTGTTTTTACATATGGTATATCAGAAACAAAATATAATACTTCTTATATTCATGGAATACCAGTCTTTAAATCTATTAGAGGTGGAAAAATTACATATCATGGTCCTGGTCAACTAACAGTGTATCTATTAATTAATTTGCAAAGAAAAAAAATTAAATTTTATAAATTAGTACAAAAAATTGAAGTCGTAGTAGTTAAATTACTACAAGATTTAAAAATACCTTCATATATAGACAAAAAATGGCCTGGAGTATATGTAAAAAAAAAAAAATTTGTTCTTTAGGTTTTAGAATTATAAAAGGTTGTTCTTTACATGGTTTATCTTTAAATGTAAATATGAATTTAACTCCATTTAAATATATTAACCCGTGTGGAAATAAACATATATTAATGACACAAATAAAAAAATTTAATAAAAATATTTCTGTAAAAATTATAAAAGACTTATTCATAAAAAATTTTTGTATTTTTTTTGATTATTTTATAATAAATTATTGATTATTTACTTATATATTTAATAAAAATCAACATATATATATAATTTTACCTACTGATTTTTTTTAAAAAACAAAACAAAATCATAGAAGAATAAATATGTTTCAAAAAAAAAAAAATTTCAATATACACACAAAACAAGAAAAAGATATACATCTTATATCTGAAATATTATCTAATAACTCAAAGCCATTAATTTTAAAAAAACCAAAATGGTTAAAAATTAGATTACCGTCTAACTTGAAAAAAATTAATAAAATTAAAAATATATTAAAAAATCATAAATTACATTCTGTATGTGAAGAAGCTAACTGTCCTAATTTATCTGAATGTTTCAATCAAGGAACTGCTACATTTATGATTTTAGGTTCTATATGCACACGTAAATGTCCTTTTTGTGCAGTAAAAAAAGGAAGACCTTTAGCAGTAGATCTTAATGAACCTAAAAAAATACTTCAGGTTACTAATAAATTAAATTTAAAATATATTGTATTAACAGCGGTATCGAGAGATGATTTAAAGGATGGTGGAGCTAATCATTTTGCTAAATGTATATATGAACTTAGAAAAAAGAAAAATACAAAAATAGAAATTTTAGTACCTGATTTTCGTGGAAAAGAAAAAATAGCATTGAATATATTTAATAAATATCCTCCAGATGTGTTTAATCATAATATAGAAAATGTTCCAAGATTATATACAAAAGTTCGTCCTGGTGCTAATTATATTAATTCTTTAAATTTATTAAATCAATTTAAAGAAATATGTCCAAATGTTCCTACAAAATCTGGAATTATGTTAGGTTTAGGGGAGGAAAAAAAGGAGATAATAGCTGTACTTAAAGACTTAAAATCAGTAGGTGTATCTATCATTACAATTGGCCAATATATGCAGCCTAGTAAATATCATTTATCTGTAAAAAAATATATTACACCTCGTGAATTTAAAGAATTTGAAAATATTTCTTTATCTTTAGGTTTTCTTAAAGTTTTTTGCGGCCCTTTGGTAAGATCATCTTACCATGCTGAAAAGCAATATTTTTAAATATATAAATAATTTTTATACTCAAAAAAAATTTTAAAAATATAATTGTACACCATATTTATTTATTATATTAATAAACATTAAACATTTGTTTTTTTTATAAAAATATTAAATACATGAATTAATTTATTAAATTATATTAAAACACCAAAAAAAATTAATTTAATTTTTTATTGGTGTTTTATTAAATTTAAAAGATGTTATTATTGCATAGTATATTTATCAAAACAAACAGAATTTAATTTATTAAATTTTATAATTTTGCAGATATAATAAACTTTTTTATAAATAGATACAACTGTATCTATAGATTTTTTAGGTAAAAAAGTTTTTAAAACATTATAAGATTTTTGTTTTAGTAATGTTTTTATTTTGTTTTTAGTTATTTCAGAAATAGTATAATTTTTGGTTGTCCATATAACATCAAAACTGTTTAATTTTGCTAGTTTAGCTGCTTTATTAATAGCAAGATCTAGATCACCTATTTCATCTACTAATCCTATTTTTTGGGCGTGCACTCCTAACCAAACTTTACCATTAGCAATTTTTTGTACGTATTGTTTAGTTTTATTACGTGCTCGTGCCACTATCTTAATGAATTTTTTATATCCATAAGAAATATCTAACAACATTCTCTTTTTTTCTTGAATCGACATATTAGAAAATGAATCAAAAGAATTATAACAATCGGTATGTACTCCGCTAGAATGTATACCTATTAATGATAATGTTTTTTCTAGAGTTGGTATAATAGAAAAAATACCTATGGATCCAGTAAGTGTAGTAGGATGAGCTATAATATAATCACCAGCCGTAGAAATCCAATAACCTCCAGATGCAGCTATATCTCCCATAGAAATTACTATTGGTTTTTTACATTTTTTCAATTTAAGCAATTTTTGTCTTATGAGTTCTGAATCTTCTGTATTGCCACCAGGACTATTAACTCTCAATACTATAGCTTTTATTTTATCATTATATTGAGCATGGTTAATTTCGCTTAAAACATATGGAATATCCATAGCATCTGGTTCATCAGAACTATCTCCGATTACACCATTTGCTATAATTACTGAAATTTTGTTTGAATCTGAAGAAATTTTTTGTCCATAAAGAGGGTATTGATGAATATCAACAACAGGATAATCGTCATTATTCGTATTTTTATAAAATTTTTTAATCAAATATTCTGTACAACTATTTTTTTCAGCAATATAGTCTATTAAATGATTATGTAAAGCATACTGTGCAAAATTATTGTTACTTTTGTCTAACTTTTCAATAAATTCATCAGTATCAGGGCAAATCTCTTGTACGGGTATTTTTCTATTATGTGCTATCACGTTTAAAAAATGTTTCCATTTACACTGCACAACATTTCTATCTATTTTTTTATTTGCCTTAGAAGCACTATTTCTTAAAAAAGGTTCTACAGCTGATTTATATTTTCCTATTTTAAAAACATGTATATGTATTTTAAACATTTTCAAAAATTGTTTTAAAAACATTTTAGTGTTAGAAATACCGTTAAAATAAATAGATCCGCTAGGTAACAAAAATATTTTGTCAGCAAAACTTGCTAAATAGTACTCACTTTGTGAGTAACTACTTCCTATTGCAACAATTGGTTTTTTTGATTTTTTAAATTCGTGTAATTTTTTGCCAAAATATTCTAAAACTACTTGATCACTAGAAAAACTATTCTCTGCTTGCAGTACTATACCTAATATAGAAGGATCTGTTTCTGCTTGTTTAATTTTTTTAGTAATTTCAAAAACAGAGTTATCTGGATTATCAGAATCATGATCATCTGAAAAATAATGAAAAAATCCATGTTTAAATATACTTTTTAGTGGTTTTTCTTCAAAAGAATCATATAACCGTATAATCAATACTTTAGGGTTTGTCTTTACAACATCAGTTTTTGGATGCTTTTTAACATCCTGAACAAACCAAATAAATATGCAGATCATTATTAATAACATTAAATTAAGTAGTACTTCTCGTACTATATTTAATAATTTATATATACAGTTAAATATTTTAATTATAAAACTAAATAACATGGCCATCATGAATAATAATCCTCTTATAATAAGCTGATTTTTTAAAAACAAAATGATATATAAAATTTGCAAAAATGAATTTAACAAACTTACATATACATTACAATTATTAATTATTTTAATATAAAATATATATATTTTATATATTTTATATATTTTATATATAGATAATATAAATTTAAAAAAATTTAAATAAATGTATTTATACAACTTTATATATAATAAATATTTTTTAATAAAAAAACACTTACCTGTATAAAAAATTATCTTTATTATTTAAAATTTTTTAATTTTAAATATAATTAAATTATCTCTACTAATATATATTAATGTATTTTACAAAATTTTATTTATTTTATTTTAATTAATAAAAAAATTCCATAAAATAGAATGTTATATTTATGTTGTGTTAACTGTAGACAATAATTTTGGTTTACCTTTTTCATTTATGGAAACGTACACAAATGTAGCTGTTGTTGCACAATATGATATTCCATAAGAACTAGAATTCATTTTTTTAACCCATATTTCAATTTGAATAGTTATAGAGGTATTACCCATTTTTATACACTGAGCATAACAAGTTACTACATCTCCTACCGATATAGGTTTCAAAAAATTTATATCTTGAGCACTCACAGTATATACTAGTCCCTTTGAAATTTCTTTTGCTAAAATTCCACCACCAAGATCCATTTGAGCCATAATCCAACCTCCAAATATCTTTCCGTTTACATTTTTGTGAGATGGCATAGCAAGTGTTTTTAACATAATATTATCAGCTTTAGCAATACTGTTATTTTTATAGTTTGACATTTGATTCACTAATTGAATTTTAATATTTTTTAAAATTTTTATAAAAATTGTCTTTAATAATTATATTAATATTTAAATGTAAAAACTATTACAAATAATTAACTTATTATATTATCAATATCAAATATATTTAATATATTTGTAAAATTTATTAATTAAATAATTATGATATAGTTATATAATGTTTTTTAAAAAAACTTAAAAAAACATATATTTATATATTAATATAGACTAATAGTCTATTAGACTTTTTCTCTATATTTAGAGAAATAATAAAATTTAAATAAGTATATAATTATATAAGAAAAATACATATTTATTAATATATTTAACAAAAAAATATTTATATAAATTGGAAATATATATATTAATTTTAATAATATTGAAAATAACCATCTAAATATCAACCAAACTAAAATTTTTGGAATCATGAGATTTATATTAAAAAATATGATTTCTACACCATTACGTAATGAATTAGCTATATTTTTCTTTTCAGATATATAGTAAATAAAAGATATAAAAAACATACTATGTAATAACATTTTCGGAATGGTAAAAATACTAAATTTTACTTCTATTAATGAATATTGCAAACAAAGAATCAAAGAAAACAAAAAAAAAGATCTAAATATATATTTAATTATATAATAAAAATTTTTTACTAAAAATGATGAAATACATGGTATCACACCAAATATTAATGTTAATAAAAACAAATTACTAATAACTGAACTAATAATTTTCATAAATATTGTATAAAAAATTATTTTTTTTTGACTTGCATTCATATTATGTACTATCTGAAATAAAGATATGTTTTTAAAATAATCCATATTATATAAGCAAGATGCTTCATGTATAGTAACATTAAAAAAGCAGTGTATTAATAATTTTATAAGCGAGGTTATAGTAGAAAATATTAATATTTTTGTTATATTTTTATAAAAAAAATGATGTACATCTATCATTATCATATATACATTAAACAAGACATATCCTCCTTATATTAAATAAATAATATATGTTGATATTATAAATAATATAACTATAAAAATATATTTTATTAAAATTCTTTTACATAAAAAATTTATTTTTTTAGGTAAAAATATTTTTTGTCTCAGCCTTAAATCTAATTACTTTTTTTTTCATTTTTATTAACATATTTTTAACATCACAAATATTGTTTTCTATAATTTTTACTATACACGAACCACATACAATACCTTGTATACCGGTTTTTAAAATATCTTTAACTTGAGAGGGTTTATTAATTCCAAATCCTTGTATAATAGGAGAAGATTGATATTGTTTTAATTTTTTAATGGTTTTTTCTAAAAATTGATTAGAATACATTTTTTGAATACCAGTTACTCCGGGCCTAGATACGAGATACACATATCCTTGACTGTTATTAGCTATTTTTTTAACTAAATCAGTGCTAGCATCTGGAGGACAAATAAAAACTGATAGTATATTGTATGTGTTCGCTATTTTTTTAAATAAATAAGATTCTTCTATTGGTACATCTGCAATTAAAACAGAATCAATACCAAATGAACTACAATATGAATAAAAATGCTTTAATTTATGATATAAAATAAGATTAGCGTATGTTAATATTCCAATTGGAATGGTAGGATGTTTAGATCGTATATCTTTAACAGCACCAAAAAACTGCTTAACAGTAACATTATTTTTTAAAGCCCTATCATGTGCTTTTTGTATAATAATTCCATCTGATATTGGATCAGAAAATGGTATTCCTAATTCTAGTGCATCAGCACCATTTTTAATTAAGATATTCACAATCTCTAAAGAAACATCCATAGATGGATCCCCTAAAACTACAAAAGGAATAAAACAGCATTCTTTTCTAGAATACAACTGTTTGAATAATATTTTATATCGTGAGTTCATGTGTATACTTATTTTGATTTATTAATAATACCATCAATAGTTGTAAGATCTTTGTCTCCTCGACCAGATAAGTTTACAATTATTGTTTGTTTTTTTGTAGGATTCATATCCATTAATTTTAAAGCATATGCAATAGCATGCGATGATTCTAAAGCTGGAATTATACCTTCTAGTCTAGATAATTTTAAAAATGCATCAATTGCTTGTTTATCAGTAATAGTTACATATTTAACTCTTTGTATGTATTTTAACCATGCGTGTTCCGGTCCTATTGAAGGAAAATCTAAACCAGCCGAAATTGACCATGATTTTTTAATTTGTCCGTCATTATTTTGCATGAGATATGATTTCATACCAAAATAAATTCCTTTTTTACCTAAACTTAAAGCAGCTCCATGTTGATTCGTATGTAATCCTAGCCCAGCAGGCTCAACACCAATTAATTTAACTGATATATTTTTTAAAAAAGATGAAAATATTCCAATTGCATTAGATCCTCCACCTACACAAGCAATAACGAGATCAGGTAGAATGTTATTCTTTAGTAAAATTTGTTTTTTGGTTTCTTGCCCAATTATTTTTTGATATTCTCGCACAATAGTAGGATAAGGATGAGGGCCAGCTGCCGTACCAATCATATAATGAGTATCGGAATAACTATTAGACCAGTCTCTTAAAGCAGCATTACAAGCGTCTTTCAGAGTTCCTGATCCAGATGATACAGGAATCACTTCTGCTCCTAATAATCTCATTTTAAGGACATTTTGAGACTGTCTAGACATATCTTTAACTCCCATATATATTCGACACTTTAACTGTAGTAAAGAACAAGCTATAGCAGAAGCTACTCCATGCTGACCCGCTCCTGTTTCTGCAATAACACATTTTTTTTTCATTTTCTTTGCTAATAAAGCTTGCCCTAATACTTGATTAGTTTTATGAGCTCCTCCGTGTAATAAATCTTCTCTTTTTAAATAAATTTTAGTTTTTGTATTTTTAGTAATATTTGTACATAATGTTAAAGGAGTAGGTCTACCTGCATAAGAACACAGTAAATTATGTAATTTTTTGTTGAATTTTTTATCACGTTGTGTTTTAACAAAAATTCTTTCTAATTCATATAAAGCTGGCATTAAAATTTGTGGAACAAACATTCCTCCAAATTTTCCAAAATAAGGGCTAAGTATAGTCATAATATTAACTGTCAATTTTTTTTTTAAGTAAATTCTTGTTTTTTGAACACAGTCGTAACATTGCAAATGCTAATTTAATTTTATTAGGATCTTTAATTCCTGGACTTCTTTCTAAACCTGAATTTAAATCTAATCCAAGAAAACCTAATGTAGATGCTAAAAAAATGTTTTTTATGTTTAAACCTCCAGCTAACATCATATTAGATATATTAAATTTTTTTATTAATTTCCAATCAAAATTTTTTCCTGTACCACCTGTTTTATGGTCTAATATGTAACGATCAATATCTTCATTTTGATATATAATAGTATTTTTATTTACAGATATTGCTTTCCAAATAAGTACATTATCAGGTAATAATTTTTTTAAACTATTAATAAATTTATTAGTTTCTGTGCCGTGTAATTGTACAACACGTAAATTTAATTCATAAACTTGTTTTAAAATATCTTGGTGTGTTTGATTACAAAAAACACCGACATATTTTAACAAAGTATTTTTTATAATTTTTACTCCTTGTAGTGTAGTAATACATCGTTTCGATGAAGGAATAAAAATTAAACCCCCATATACACAACCTACTTTTTCTGCAAATTGAGCATTTTCATGAATTGTTAAACCACAAATTTTGTTATCACCATATATTAATTTACGTATAGAAAATTCTAAATTAGTTGATTGCATTAAATGTGTTCCAATGAGAAAACCATCAACTAATTTACTAAGTAAACGAACATTTTTATAATTGTTAATACCTGATTCGCAGATAACAATTTTATTTTGAGGAATTAATGGGGCAAGTTTTTTAGTAGTATCAAGATTTACGGATAGATCACTTAAATTTCTATTATTAATTCCAATTACCGTAGCTTTTAAAAATAAAGCACGTTTTAATTCACTTAAAGTATGTACTTCGGTTAATATTCCTAAATTCATACTAATTGCAATTTTAGATAATTGTATATATGTTTTATTATCAAGAATGGATAACATTAATAATATTGCGTCTGCTTGATGATAACGAGCATAATATATTTGATATGGATCAATAAAAAAATCTTTACATAATAATGGTTTATCAGTTTGTTCACGTGCTTGTAATAAATATTGAAAACTACCATGAAAAAATTTTTTTTCTGTAATCACCGAAATAACATCAGCATGTTTATGATAAGTTGATATTATTTCTGAAATATTAAATTTATCTCTGATAATACCGTGTAAAGGAGAAGATTTTTTACACTCTAATATAAATGATGGACGATTTTTTTTTAATTTTTTTTCAAAAAAATAGTTTGTTTTTTTAATTTTTCCAAAAAAAGAATTTAAAGGTACACTTTTTTTTTTATGTTGAATCCATTGTTGTGTATATTTTAATATTTTAGAAATTATATTATTTTTCATAATTTTTCTTGAATACATAATTTTTATAATGTAGATAATTTGATAACAAAATCATATACTTGACCAGTATTAATGAAATTTAAAATTTTTAACGTATTTTGTGAAATATCATCATTTCCTAAAATTTTCATTAATAATGCTACATTAATTGCAATTGTTTGTGTATATGCCGGATTCCCTTTTCCTTGTAATAATTTTATAGTTTCTACATAGTTTTCTTTCTTAGTTTTATTAATAAGATATTTTTTATCACATATTTTTAAGCCAAAATCTTTTGGGGATACTTTATATTTAATAATTTTTTTATTATTTAATTCAACTATATGTGTCTCGGAATAAAGTGTAGCTTCATCTGTTCCTCCACTATGTACAATAATAGCTCGTTTATATTGTAATCTAGATAATATTTTAGCATACAAAAACATTAATTCTTTTTTATATACACCAATTAATGCATGTTTAGGCTGAGCCGGGTTTAGTAAAGGACCTAATATATTAAAAATGGTTCTAGTACATAGTGATTTACGAATATTTGAAATTTTTTTAAAATCATTAAAATAAGAATTAGCTAATAAAAAACAAATATTTTCATTATCTAAACATTTTCTAGATTGTTTAGGTGATAATGTAGTATTTATATTTAATTTTTGTAATAAATTCGCAGATCCAAAATTTCCAGAAGAATTTATGTTACATATTTTTGCTATTTTAATACCATAACATGCTGAAACCAATGCGCTAACAGTAGATATATTAAAACTATTTTTTTGATCACCTCCAGTACCTACAATATCAGATACAACATAGTTAGGTTTAGGAAATAATTTTACTGATTTCATTAAAAATTTTCTAGCTCCAATAATTTCTTCGTATGTTTCCTTTCTGTACGACAATATTGATAAAATCGCGGATATTTGCATATCATTGATATTTTTATGAAAAATATTATAAAACAAAGTATAACTTTCTAATTCATTTAAATATTTTCCATTATATATTTTTTTTAAAATTTTTTTCATTTTTTATATACAACCATAAATAATATTAAGTTAACAATATTAAAATATATTTATATATCATTATAACTCTATTTTAAAAATTGTTACATATCTATGTCGTAATATAATGGTTAATATTAAATGTTTTATAAAAAAAACAAATTTATTATTTAATATATTATATTAATTAAAGTTTGTTAAAAATTGTTAATAAATTAACATCAGTAAAATTAATTTTAAATATAGAAATTATATATAATATTTATATTTTTATAAATAAAAAATTTTAATAAATACATCAGAATATTAAAATTAATTGTAATTTATAATTAAGCAATAAAACACTATTATATTTAAAAATATACACAAACATATATAAAACATTATAGATAAATATTTATGAATATTTTTATTTAAACATTATTTTATTGAATTATTCATGTAATTTATATGAATAATAAATATAGAATGTATGAACTAAAAAACAGATATATATGATATAATAATAGTTTTTATTACATTATTATATTTAATAATATATAAAATATAAATATATTATTTATAATAAATAATTTATATATTAAAATAATTATTTAGTTTAATGATAACATTCTTTTTTTACAAAAACAAAATATTTATTTTATTAAAAATGTTTCAATGAATAAACATTTCATAAATATATTTAAAAAATAATTTATATGTTTAAATAAGAAATTGTATAATTGTGTTCATAATAATAATTATTATGTTAAATGTAAACAATATTGTATATAAAATTATCAATAAAATTTATTATAATTTATATACACGGAAACTATTTTATGAAAGAAAGAATTCAAAAAATATTATCTAACTGTGGTCTAGGATCACGCCGGACTATTGAAAAAAAAATTCATCAGAAATTAATTAAAATAAACGGACAAATTGTTTCTTTAGGGCAAAGTTTTTTAAAAGATGAAATTAAATACGTTGTATTAGATAATAAAAAATTTTTTTTAAAAAAAAATGTAACAAAAGTTATTATTTATAATAAACCCGTTGGTGAAATTTGTACTAATAAAGATGAAAAAAAAAGAAACACTGTTTTTGATAAATTACCTAAATTATTGTATTCTAAATGGATTAATGTAGGAAGATTAGATATTAATACTTCAGGTTTATTATTATTTACTAATTATGGAGAATTAGCATATAGACTAATGCATCCACGTTATATGATTAAAAGAGAATACTTAGTTAAAATTTTTGGAAAATTATCAAAAAACAAAATTTTAATTTTAAAAAATGGAATTAAAATCGGTTCATCAATTTCAAAATTTTACGAAATTTTTAGTATAAATAATCAAAAAAAAAATAAATGGTTTAAGGTATCTTTACTACAAGGTAAAAATCGTGAAGTACGTTTATTATGGAATTCAATTGGTATACAAGTTAACAAATTAATTCGAATTAGTTATGGTTCTATACTTTTACCAAGGAATTTACAGAAAGGAAAGTTTATGAAATTAAATTCTATTAATATAAAAAATATTTGTAATTCAGTCCATTTATAATTTTTAAAATTTTTATAGTTAATAAAAAAATTTTTAAAAATATTAATTATATATCTAATAAAAATAAATACAATACTATATTAGTAGATATTTATCTCTGTAATATAGAAGTACTATTTATTTAATTTTTTAAAATATACACGTTTACAAATATGTAATTTTTATTACATTAGTGATTTATATTTTTGGAAAATTAATTTCTTTGTATACCATACGTGTTTTTTTTAAAAAACATTTTAAAGTATTAGCTTGTCCTATTAATATAATTCGACTTTTAATATAATTATGTCCTCCAATAAAATCAGTCATTAACGCTCCGGACTCTCTGATCTGTAATTCTGCAAAATTTATATTTAATAATTTTTCGTTAAATCCAATATAAACATTAATTTTTCCAGAAGATAAATATGCTAAATCTAAAATAGAGCAACCGGTATGTCGAAAAGAAGTTGTTTCTTGGATAATCTGCTGAATTAATGAAACATATAAATCAGTATTGTATTGATTTTTATGTCTAAAATAAAAAGCTATAATTTTATCAAAATTATTATCGTGCATACAACATCTAGTACGAAAACCGTTCAATTGAGCACCTTGACCTTTAATAGCTGTAAATAAATCATTTTTAATAGGATCATATATCACTGATAGATACATTTTATTTTTTTCTTTTATTAGTATTGATAGACAAAAATGTGGAATTTTTTTAATAAAGTTTGTTTTTCCGCTCAAAGAATTAATCAACCACTGATTATTTTGTATTACAGACTTTTTTTTAGAATATATATCATGAATAGAATGTTGAGGATATGATTGATGTATAACGGAATAAATAGAAGAAAAAATTCTTTTTCGTATTTTACGAAGGTAATAAATTGCATTCAATGAATCTAAATTATTTCTAATATCTTTAGAGTCATAATTTTGAGCAATGATTTTTCCACCCACTCGAATAGCTCTTATAGCAATATTTAACATAGGATTCATTTAATAATCTCTCATATATAATATTATTTATAAAAAAACTACAAATAAATATTTTTAATATTAAAAATTCAATATCTTTATCTAACTGAATGTTTATTATATACTTGTTTAAATAAATTTAAAAAATTTATTTTTATTTTTAGGGATAAATTATATCAACTAATATATTTTGGAAAAATAATGTTTAAAAAAAAATGTCTAAAAAACAAACCAAAAAAAAAAATTAATTTATTAAATTTTAATTTGCAAAAAATGATAAATTTCGTATTACAGTTAGGAGAAAAAAAATTTCGAGCTATACAAATAATGGAATGGATTTATAAAAAAAATTGTATTAAATTTGAAAATATGAATAATTTAAGTAATTTATTACAAGAAAAATTAAAAAAAAAATCTATTATTCAACTACCTTACTGTATAAACGAATTAAAATCAACTGATGGTACAATAAAATGGAATTTTTTATTTGATACTGAATTTATTGAAACAATATATATTCCAGAAAAAAAACGTGCTACTTTATGTATTTCATCTCAAGCAGGATGCATGTTAAATTGCAAATTTTGTGCTACAGGTAAACTAGGATATACTCGTAATTTGTTAGTTTCAGAAATTATTGGTCAAATATGGTACGCTATAAATAAAATAAATCAATATGGAAAAAAAATCTGTACTTTACCTCCGATCACAAATATTGTTATGATGGGTATGGGAGAACCTTTGTTAAATTTAAAAAACATTATTATTGTAATTGATATTATTTTACATAAATATGGTTTTAATTTTTCTAAAAATAAAGTGACTCTATCAACAGCCGGTCTTGTTCCAGCCATAAATAAAATAGCAGGAAAAATAGATGTCTCATTAGCAATTTCATTACATGCATCTAATGATTATGTTCGTAATACAATTATGCCTATAAATAAACGTTATGATATTAAAATGTTACTATCATCTGTTAAAAATTATTTAAATAAATCAACAGCAAATCGAGGTATAGTAACAATTGAATATGTTATGTTATTACATATCAACGATTACAAAAATCACGCAAAAGAATTAGCATGTTTATTAAAAAATATACCTTGTAAAATTAATTTAATTCCTTGGAATTCCATAAAAAATTCTTCTTATAAATGTAGTAGTCATGATAGAATCACTACATTTTTTGAATATTTAAAAAAAAAAGGTTTTATTATTACAATTAGAAAAAACAGAGGATCTGATATCCAGGCTGCGTGTGGACAATTAACTGGTACAAAAAATTCTTTTCGTAAACCAACAAATGTCTTTGATTCATAAATTTCATTTTTTATATAAAATACAAAATTTTTATATACTAAATTTTTTAAAAATTTAATTTAATTAATAATTTTAATCTAGGAGTTTTATTTTATATGAATAAAAAGTATCAATCAGTTAGAGGTATGCACGATATTCTTCCTGTAGAAACGTATTCTATACGAAAAGTTGAAGAACAAATAAAAAATATTTTAAATAGTCATTCATATTTTGAAATTCGTAGCCCAGTAATTGAATATACTAAATTATTTGAAAAATCAATTGGCAATAATACTGATATTATTCATAAAGAAATGTATAATTTTACAGATAAAAAAAAGAAAAAAATCTCATTGAGACCAGAAGGAACGGTCAGTTGTATCCGTGCTTGCATACAAAATAATATATTTTACAATTCTAAAATTCAAAAATTATGGTATTACGGTCCTATGTTTCGTTATGAGCGTCCACAAAAAGGACGATTTAGACAATTTCAACAATTTGGAATTGAATATTTTGGTATAAATAATGTTTTTATTGATTATGATATCATCATATTAACTGCAAACATTTGGAAAAAATTAAATCTATCAAAATATTTAACGTTAGAAATAAACTCTCTTGGTAACATGGAAGATAGAAAAAATTTTTCTTTAGATTTAAAAAAATTCTTTCAAAAGTATATGTCAAAACTGACTACATATGAAAAAAAGTTATTATCTACTAATCCTATTCGTATTTTAGATAGCAAAAATACGAATATTATAAAGTTATTAAGATTTGCACCTATGTTACGTAATTACATAAATTCACATTCATACAAACGTTTTAAGAAATTATGTAATTTATTAACTCAATCTAAAATTAATTATATTGTAAATCATAGATTAGTTAGAGGTTTAGATTACTATAACGATACTGTTTTTGAATGGACAGCAAAAAAATTAGGTTCACAAAGCGCTGTTTGTGCAGGTGGTCGATACGATAATTTAGTAGAATATTTAGGTGGAATAAAAAATCCGGCTATTGGTTTTGCTATTGGTGTAGACAGATTAATCATGTTAAAAAAATTAATTAATCCTGAATATTTTAAAAATTTTTTTATTGACATAAATATTATTTTTTTAGAATCTATATATTCAGTATTATCAATATACATCGCTAATAAATTATACCTCATGTGGCCAAAATTAAAAATCAATACTTCTTTAAAGAAATTTAGAAAAAATAATTATCTAAAAAGATCAAAAAAAATAAAATCAAAATTTTTATTAATTTTACAATCTAATCTATTAAATGTAAATAAAATTTTAGTTAAAAATACATGCAAAAAAACAAATCAAATAATTCCAATACATCGGATTTTTCAAAATCCATGTATTTTTATTAATTAACAGTGTTATTATATAGCATAATATCAAGATATAAAATCATTTCATCAATAAAATAATTTTTTACGTTTTTCCAATATTAAAAATAATTAATACTTTATTATAAGAAATCAAAAAATGATAAATACAAAACTACAAAAAGCAGATAAAGAAGTCTGGAATTTAATTCAAAAAGAAAAAATAAGACAAGAATCATGTATTAATTTAATTGCATCAGAAAATTATGCCAGTAGTTCTATATTAGAAGCTCAAGGATCTTGTTTAACAAATAAATATGCAGAAGGATATATTGGAAATCGTTTTTATAATGGATGCAGTATAATCGATGAGATTGAAAGTATTGCTATTAATAGAGCTAAAAAACTATTTAATGTCGAATATGCTAATGTACAACCTCATTCTGGTTCACAAGCCAATTTTGCAATTTTTCAGGCATTGTTAAAACCAAGAGATGTGATTTTAGGTATGAATTTAAATCATGGAGGACATTTAACACACGGATCTACTGTAAATTTTTCCGGAAAACTATATAAATCCTATACTTATGGTATCACTTCAAATGGTGAAATAGATTATAAAAATTTTCAATATTTATCAATGTTACATCGACCTAAAATGATTATTGGTGGATTTTCTGCATATTCAGGGATCTGTGATTGGCAATATATGCGCAAAATTGCTGATAAAATTAATGCTTACTTTTTTGTAGATATTTCACATATTGTAGGTTTAATTATAGCCGGATTATATCCTAATCCTATTAAATACGCTCATGTTGTTAGTACTACTACACATAAAATTTTAGGAGGACCGAGAGGAGGATTAATACTTTCAAATAACGGAAGTAAAACATTATATTCTAAATTAGACGCGTCTGTATTTCCAGGTAGTCAAGGAGGACCTTTAATGCATGTTATTGCTGCTAAAGCCATTTCTTTCAAAGAAGCTTTAAGTTCAGAATTTTTACTATTACAAAAAAATACAATAATATTTGCAAAAAAAATGGTCGAAATATTTTTAGAAAAAAAATTTAGAATTATTTCAAGAAAAACAAAAAATCATTTGTTTTTAGTTGATGTATCTACTAAAGGAATGACTGGAAAAGAAGCTAGTGATATTTTATCTACAGCTAGAATTATTGTAAATAAAAATACTATACCTAATGATTCTAAAACACCGTTTATTACATCTGGAATTCGTATTGGTACTCCAGCACTTGCTAAACGTAAATTTAAAATCAATGATGTTAGTCAACTTACTTATTGGATATGTGAAATTTTAAATAATCCACATGATTTATCTTATATTCAAAAAATAAAAAAAAAAACAAAAAAACTCTGTAAAAAATATCCTATTTATAATGTATAAAAATTATTTATAATTAACTATTTATATAGTTAGTACATATATTATTAAGTTTATATTTTTTATATAAAATTTTAAATATAAAAATATCTTACATACTATTTTTTTATTCAAAAATTCATGATAATATTTTATGTTACATGTATTATGTGTAACATAATTTTCATTAAGATACAAATCTATTAACATGAATAATTCTTAATTAATTAACTTAGTTTTACATTGGTAAATTACAACGCAGTTTTTTTGTTAAATAATTGTTTACTATATTCAAAATCAATAAATCTTAATAAATATTAAAATTATATCATTCTATTAAAATCCATAAAGGATTTATTCCGGTAGACTGTGTAGTAATTTCAGACAAATAACCATTATTGCTATTGATGTAATAAATTTTTATAGAATTAGATAATTCTCCAATAATTACTAATATATTACCATCTTTACTAATATTAAATGATCGAGGTTGTAATACAGTTTGATAAGTATACATCCTTAACAATATACCTTGTTTATCGTCAATAGAAAAAAGAGAAATAATACTGTTAGCTCGATCACAGGCATATAAATAATTTCCTGTAGGATGAACATGGATATCTGAAGACCAAGCAGAACATATAGATGATTGTGACATTAATGAAATTGATTGTATTAGCTGTAATTTAATTAATTTATCGTTAATAAACCATACATCAATCGTTCCGTTTAACTCATTAATTGAATATAAATATTGACGTAATGGATGAAAAGTAATATGTCTTGGACCACTATTACTAGCAGTATTAATAATATTTTTTAAAATTATAGTTATCTTTTTATTTTTATTATATTTTATTTTATAAATATAAATTTTATTCTCTTTAAGAGCTGATGCAAATAGTAAATTACTTGCATAATGCATTCTTATAGAATGACATCCTTTCAAATTTTCTACCAAAGTGGTAGTACTGCAAATTAGCCCACATGCATTTAAAGTGTAAACATTAAATCCGTTTCCATGATATGAAGCACAAAATAACATTGTTTTTTTTTTATTTAATGAAATATAATTAGGTGTATTAAACACTTTAACTTCATGTATTTTTCTAAACTGATTATTTAAATTTTTTTGATAGGTAATAATTTTATTTTTTCCCGTTTCTCCGGTATATAATAATTGATGTTTTTTATTGTATTTCAATGGTTGCGGTTTACCAGAAGTAGTTATGGTATTTATTTTTAATAAAGTTAAATTATTTTTTAAAATCCAGTGTTCAATGCAATGACTTACTGAACAAGAAATAAATATATTTTTTTTCATGTTTATTTCCATTTAAATTTGTTCCTAATTGTAATATTTAATCTTTTTATATTACATACATAATGTTAAACAAAAATTATTCTGATACAATAATATTATTTAATCGATTTTTTATTATATTAATCAAAAAATTTTTAATCCAAAGTAAAATATCTACATCTTGATTAAATGACTGATAGTAATATAGCTTATTAGCATTTAATTTCCAATTATTCGGATTTTTTATGATTTTTTTACATATCCAATCAATATTTAAAATATTTTTCTTGCTAAAAACAAGACTCACGCTTTTTTTAGAACATTGAATTTTTTTTATCCCTATTTTACCAGACAAAATTTTTACTTTTTTTAATAAAAAAAAATTTTTTACACATCTCGGTAATATTCCAAATAAACAGTATAATCTCTTTTTAAGATTATTTAATTCTCTATTATTGTTTATGCGTGAAGCTTTTTTATAGAAAAATAATCTAAGATTCACATCATTTATATAGTCTTCAGGAAAAATAGCCGATATATGTAATTGAATATCTACATTTTTATTATTAGAATTTAATTCATTAAGAGCAGTGTTATTTTTACTTTTTTTTATTTCATTAATAGCATTGCTTAAAAATTTTTTATATAATTTAATTCCAATGGTTTTAATATGTCCGCTTTGATTTTTTCCTAATAATTCACCCACTCCTCTAATTTCCGAATCATGTATAGATAATGTAAATCCAGAACCTAAATTTGTTAAAGATTGTATGAGGTTCAATCTTGCTTGTGCTTTTTTACTAGGTTTTATATTATTTGATATGAAAAAAAATGCATACGCCTGTATTTCAGATCTACCAATACGACCCCTTAATTGATGTAGTTGTGATAATCCAAATTTATCAGCATGTTCTATAATTATAGTATTTACATTACTAATATGAATTCCGGTATCTATTATTGTGGTACATATAAGAATATCAAAATCTTTATTTGAAAATTTACACATAATTTTATGTAAATCTTTTCGTGGTATTTTTCCGTGACTTATTTGAATACGTGCTTCTGGAACTAATTCAGATAAATATTTTCTCTTTTCTTCTATATTTTTTATAATATTATATATATAATATATTTGACCTCCTCTTTTTAATTCTTTAACAATAGCTTTTTGTATAGTCTGATTGTTAAAATATTGAACAATTGTTTTTATAGCTAATCTTTTTTTTGGGGGTGTCGATATAATTGATAAATCTCGTATGCCTAATGAAGACATGTGCAAGGTTCTGGGAATTGGGGTAGCAGTTAACGTTAGAACATCTATATTTATGTATAATCCTTTTATTTTCTCTTTATGATATACACCAAAACGATGTTCTTCATCAATAATTAACAATCCTAAATTTTTCCATATTAAAGATTTTGATAAAATTTTATGAGTACCTATTAGTATATGAATATTACCTTGTTTTATTTTTTTTTGAATGTCGCGTTCTTCTGACAGAGAAGTAAAACGAGAATATGTATCAATATTACATGTATATTCAGAAAATCTATTTCTAAAAGTATGATAGTGTTGTTGTGCTAGTAATGTTGTAGGTACTAATAAAGCTACTTGTTTTTTATTATTGAGAGCTATAAAAGCAGCTCTCATGGCTATTTCGGTTTTTCCAAAACCTACATCCCCACATAATAATCGATCCATCGGAATAGGTTTTTGCATATCACTTATGATTTCTTTAATAGATTTTTGTTGATCTTTTGTTATAAAATATGGACATGTATTACAAAAATTACGATACTCTTGAACATTTTTTTTAAAAGAAAATCCTTTTCTTAGTAATCGATGAGATTCGTTATCAATTAATTGAATAGCTACATCATGAATTTTTTGTTTAATTTTTTTACACTCTAGTAACCATTTTTTATTACCCAAAGTATGTAAAGGAATGTCTGAAAGTGTTGTAAAACCATATGATTTAATTAATTCAAGAGAAGTTATAGGAACATATAATTTAGCTTGATCTGCATACATAATAACACAATATTCTGCTAGTATTCCTTTAGTATTTAAAGTACATAAACCAATATATCGACCTATTCCATATTTAATATGAACAACTAGTTGATTTTTTTTAAACGGTTGTTTTTTTAAAATAAATTCAGGAAAATTTTTTTTTATTATCTTTGTTTTTATATTTTGTGCCATATTATAAAAATATTCCATATAAGATTAATAAAAAGAAAAATAATAATATTTATACACATAATTTTATTAAAAAAACTATGTATAATATATTTTCTACAATTGATTTATATATTTAAACTGTATAAACATAAACATCATATTATACTAATGTAGTATAAATAAAAATAAAAATTTTAAAATATATATATTAATATTATTTAAACATTACATAAACACCATATATAATATTTTAACTATATTAAATGATATTTACAAATATTGTTAATTATATTTATTAATAATTTTGACATATAAATTTTATTAGAATTAAATATATATATGTAATTACATACAAATATTTATGCTTTTAAAAATAAACAACATAAAGAATAATACTTTATTATATTAGGATAACAGTTAATATATTAAGTATTCTATACCATATTATTGAAAATAATTAATAAATCATTTAAAATATAGTTAAATATGAAAAATTCATGTACAAAATATTATTTATATCATAATTATGATACTAATTAATGTTATTTTTATAATATTTTATTTAAATAAAATATTATAATATTAAAAAATTTTTCTTACACTCATTCTAAATATGTATTATTACAAACAAAAAATAATATTTAATATACATATTTAAATTTATCGGTATCTATTTAAATGAATATTAAAATTGCTATAAATGGATTTGGTCGAATTGGACGTATGATATTTCGACTAGCTCAAAAAAGAACCAACATAGAAGTGGTTGCAATAAATGATTTATTAAATCCACAATATATTGCGTATATGTTGAAATATGATTCGACACACGGCTTATTTAAAGGATCAATTCAAGAAAAAGGTAATTATTTACTTGTAAATAATAAAAAAGTTTATATTTTCTCTGAAAAAGAACCTAAAAATATTGATTGGGGATCTCTTAATGTTGATATTGTTATGGAATCCACTGGAATTTTCTTAACCACTGAATCTGCTTCACAACACATACAAGCAGGGGCAAAAAAAGTTATTTTGACAGGCCCATCAAAAGACAATACTCCTATGTTTGTAAGAGGTGTTAATTTTAGTCAGTATAACAATCAAAAAATTGTTTCTAACGCATCTTGTACAACAAACTGTTTAGCTCCTCTAGCAAAAGTAATCAATGATGAATTTGGAATCATTGAAGGTTTAATGACTACAGTTCATGCAACAACAGCTACTCAAAAAACAGTGGATGGAGTTTCTTTAAAAGATTGGAGAGGAGGAAGAAGTGCTTTACAAAATATAATACCTGCATCTACAGGAGCAGCACAAGCTGTGGGAAAAATTCTTCCAGAATTAAATAAAAAGATCACTGGTATTGCATTTCGAGTACCTGTAGCAAATGTATCAGTAGTAGATTTTACAGTTAGATTGAATAAAAAAGCAAGTTATCAAAATGTTTGTTCCGCTATAAAATTAGCGTCAAAAACGTACATGAAGGATGTTATTGGATATACGAATGAAGAATTAGTATCTAGTGATTTTAATGGACTGGATTTAACATCAATATTTGATGAAAAAGCCGGTTTAGCTTTAAACGAAAATTTTATTAAACTAATATCATGGTATGATAATGAAATTGGTTATTCTAGTAAAGCGTTGGACTTAGCAGAATGGATTGCATCAAAATAATTTTATGTATTTTATGAATATATAAATATCATGTTTATATATATTCTGACAGTATTTAGTAGCATCTATTTTAATACTGTCAAATATATATCTGTTATATATAAAAAATTTTTATTAGTAATTACATATGTTGTATAATTTAAAATATTTATGTTAATTAAAATTAATTATATAAATTATTAATTTCCAAATTAATTAATTTTAACCAATTGGTAACACGTTTTTTAGTTAAGTGTGATTGATTATCTTCGTCAATCGGTAATCCAAAAAAATGTGTTTGGTTTTTTTGTGCACGAGAAGCTTCAAAAAAATAATTTTTAATTGGCCAAGAACCTACAAATCTAACATTTTTTTCTTTTAAAAAATTATACATAATTCCTAATGAATCACAGAAATATTCTGAGTAATCTTCTTGATCACCACATCCAAACAATGCTACTATTTTTTTATTTAAATGTATTTTTTTCAAAATATGTAAGGATTCTTCCCAGTCGCATTGCAGTTCTCCATAATACCATGTAGATATACCTAAAAATAAAATATCAAAATTTTCCATTTTTTTTAATGGAGAAACAGCAATATCAAATATTGCAGATTTTTTAACATTTAATTTTTTTTGTATCATATAAGAAATTTTTTCTGTATTTCCAGTATCACTGCCATAAAAAATACCTATTTTTTTCATTATGTATCCATATAAAAAAATATCAACAAAAATTGATGTTATTAACAGATAAAATCTATACTATATTTATAATAGTGTTATTATTTTAATTTTTAAAAAAAGTTAGAAAAAGAATTATTTTTTATACATATAAATAATATATTATTTTTGTATACCATATTATATTTTGAAATAGTTTATATAAATATTTTGTTTATATATTTCATATAATATAGTATATTATATTTAATAGTATATTTTTAATATTTATTTATTTTTAATGTCTATTTAAAAATAAATAAATATTAAAAATTTACTAAAAAATATTTATATACAATATTTTTCTTTTAAAATAAAACATTAATAAAAAAGCTATGTTCATGTATTTAAAATTATTAAAAAAAATATAAATATAAAAAAAATAACGCTATCGTATAGTACATATAAAAAATATAAATACGTCTATTTTTCTATTATTATATCAATTTCTTCGAAATAGAAATACAACAGTTAATTATCTAAATAAAAATTTAATTTTTTATAAAATTAACAAAATTAAATTTATATATTTATATAAAAATAGATTATTTTTTCATTTAATCACTTAAACATATTAAAACTACACACATAACTTCAATTAAGAAGAGAGATACACCTATTCAAAATATTTTTTATAAAAAAACAATATTATTATTAATAAATTTTATAATCAAAAAAATATCATATACAATGTATTAATAATAATTGTAATATACCATATAAAAATTTGATTCTTTGTAAAAGTTATCAAACCATATGTTTAAAAAATTACTTTTTATATACAATTTAAATTAAATTTTGTAAAAATTGAAACCATAGAATATAAATTTTGTATTATATACATTAAAATTTAATGTATTATTTTTTTTGTAATAAAAATTAAAAATTATACTCCATTCAAAAATTTTTATAGATTATATATTCTATTGAATAGAACCATAAAATAAATATTTACATTAATATTGTTAATTTTTAATATTTACTTAAATATAAGAATCTTATTAGTATAAATATATTTATTGAGTATATTAAAAGAAAAATTAATTTAAATATTCAATCAAGTATCATAAAAGAAAAATTTTTTGAAAAAATTTATTTAAACTAACATATAGAAAGATTTTATATTTAAAACCAATTAATGTAAAATAATCAATAAAAATTACTAATAGTAAATTGTATTAATTAAAAATAGAAATAATTTTTTTAAAAAAATTTAATACTATTTTTTTATTTATAATTATAAATTTTAATAATACCTTTAAAAATAAATGAAAAAAACATAACAATATTTTGAAAAATATATAAATTCCTGTAATTCATAAAAATATACTTAAACATAATTAGGAATGTACTTTCAAATATTCACATATATAAATATAATTTATAATTTACTAAAAATTTTTTAAAATATATAAATATATATAAAAATAGAGTTCTTTAATATGAATAATTTTATTCTCGAAGAGATTATCAATAAAAAATTAAAAAATCATAAATATAAAAAAGATTATACACCCAACGGTTTACAGGTAGAAGGAAAAAATGAAATAAAAAAAATAATTACAGGAGTAACTGCCTGTCAAAATCTTTTAAAGATTGCTCTACAGAAAAATGCAGATGCAATTATCGTACATCATGGTTATTTTTGGAAAAATCAAGAAAAAAAAATTTTAGGTATGAATAGACATCGTTTAAAAATATTATTATCAAACAATATTAATTTATATAGTTGGCATTTACCGCTAGATTTACACCCTAAATTTGGTAATAATATTCAATTAGGAAAATCACTAAACATCATTACTTACGGCTATGCATTCCCGTATGTCCTTATAGGAAAATTCAAAAAAAAACACACTGCAATATCATTAATTCAAACTATATCAAAAAAATTAGATAGAATTCCATTTCATTATGGTCGAACAGGACCTAAATATATTAAACGTGTAGCCTGGTGCACAGGAAAAGGACAAAACTTTTTTAATCAATCTATAAAATTAAAAATTGATGCATATTTGACTGGAGAAGTTTCAGAAGAAACAATTCATATAGCTGAAGAAAACAAGGTCCATTTTTTTTCTTTAGGACACCATGCTACAGAAAAATCAGGAATTTTTTCATTAGGAAAATGGTTATCTCAAAAAGATCAAAATTTGAGCGTTACCTTTGTTGATATACACAATCCAATTTAATAAAATATACCATTTTATCAAATTTTAATTCGTAATTAACTATAATAGATATATAAAATATATATGAAAAATAAAAAAAAAATATTTTCATTATGGAACACAGGATGGTTATACTCAAATAACCAATTATTTTTAGAAAATATTTATAAAAAATTTTTATCCGATTCAAAAACACTAGATTCATCTTGGAAAAAAACATTTGATAAGATATCTGACAATAAATATATGAAAAATAGTAAAAATATTACTATTAAATCTAAATCTCAGACAAAAAAAAATACTTTATATACTTATTCTAATATCACTTCAAAAAATTCAATGCACGAATACAATCATGAATTATTAAAAGAAAAATTTTTAAATTTAATAAATTCTTATCGAATATATGGACATTATATATCAAATTTAAACCCGTTGATATATTTAAAAAAAACAAAAAATATTCCTGAATTATCTTATTTATTTCATAATATTCAATCACAAGAACTTAATAATAAAATAAATTTCAATTTTTTATTTTTTAAAAAAAATATCAATTCCTTCAATGAAATACATTCATTTTTCAAGAAAAAATATTGTAGTTATATTGGATTTGAATATATGCATTTAAAGAATATTAAACAAAGAAAATGGTTACAAAATTATATTGAAACTAAAAATGTTAAAAATTCACTATCTAGTAATAAAAAAAAAGAAATATTAGAAGATTTAATTCAATCTACCACTTTTGAAAAATTTATTCATACTAAATTTCCAGGAAATAAACGATTTTCTTTAGAAGGATGTGATATCTTAATTCCGGTATTAAAAAAAATTATAATGTTTTGTACTAAAAAAAAAACTAAAAAAATATTTTTAGGTATGGCTCATAGAGGCCGATTAAATGTAATGCACAATATCTTACATTACAATGTATTACATATGTTTCATAAAACAACCTTATCCTATAAAAATCATAACGGTACTGGAGATGTAAAATATCACATAGGATTAAAAAAAACCATCCAAAAGAAAAATAAAAAAGTTGAAATTAACTTATTGGATAATCCTTCACATTTAGAAATCATAACGCCTGTTGTTATTGGTTGTTGTAAATTTTTTTTAGATCAAAAGTCTTCTCAATATAATCCTTTACCAGTCATTATACATGGAGATGCTGCTTTTATTGGACAAGGTGTAATACAAGAAACTTTAAATATGTCTCGAGTTCCTGCATATAATGTTTTAGGTAGCGTACATATTATTATTAACAATCAAATTGCCTTTACTACATCTAAAAAAAAACATTTAAGAACTAGTTTTTATTGCACAGATATTGCAAAAATGATTGATTCACCTATTTTCCATGTTAATGCTGATCAACCTGAACACGTTATATTTACTATTAAATTAGCTTTAGAGTTTCGATATTTATTTAAAAAAGATGTTTTTATTGAATTAGTATGTTACCGAAGATTAGGTCATAATGAAGTTGATGATCCATATATAACTCAACCAAAAATGTATAATACAATAAAACAACATAAAAGTGTTTGTATTTTATACTCTCAAAAAATAACGAATATATTAAAAAAAAAAGATACTTCATATGAACAACTATATATGTATTTTATGCAAAAATTATATAAAAAAATACAAAACCATAATTTCGATACAAATCATCTAAAAAAATTACATTACAAAAAATATCCTAAAGAATATTTAATTAACCAAGTTAACAATTTAGATTCTCTCAATAAAATCGCAACTGAACTATTCACTTTACCAAAAAATTTAATTGTACATAATCAAGTAAAAAAAATTTTTTTTAATCGTGTGCAAATGGTTAATAATAAAATTCCTTTAGACTGGGGTTCTGCAGAAAATTTAGTTTATGCTGTTTTAATGTACCGTGGTATTACATGTCGTTTAACAGGAGAGGATGTACGAAGAGGAACCTTCTGTCATAGACACGCTTCTGTTGTTTGTCAAAAAAAAAATACTACATATATTCCATTACAAAATCTATCTTCTGTTAATGGTTCATTTTATGTTTGGGATTCAGTTTTATCAGAAGAATCTACTTTAGCTTTTGAACATGGTTATTCAAAAGTATCTCATACTACATTAAATATATGGGAAGCTCAATTTGGTGATTTTTCTAATGGAGCCCAGATTGTTATAGATCAATTTATAACATCTAGTTTACAAAAATGGGGATATTCTTCATCTCTAGTAATCCTGCTTCCACATGGTTATGAAGGACAAGGTCCTGAACATTCATCTGGTCGATTAGAACGATATTTACAATTATGTGCACAAAATAATATTAAAATTTATATACCTACTACAGTATCCCAAATGTATCATATTTTATTACAACAAGGATGCAGCACGTCTAAAATTCCTATAATTATATTTACTCCTAAATCATTATTAAGAAACCCATTAACATTTATATTCATAAAAGAATTGTTAATAGAAAAATTTCGTAAAATTTTGTTAACACAATTAAATAATACTTATCATTCAATATCTTGTATTATTTTTTGTTCAGGAAAAATTTATTATGAATTACTAAGTTTTTATCAAAAAAATAATATTATTGATACTATAATAATACGTATTGAACAATTATATCCTTTTCCATATTTAAAAATAAATAAAGCTATCAATAAATTTACTCAAGTAAAGTATTTTATATGGTGTCAAGAGGAACCAATAAATCAAGGTAGTTGGAAATATATATATTTTTATTTCAAAAAATATATCTTAATAAATTATAAATCAATATTTTTCAAATACATTGGTCGACCAAAATTCTCTTCTACTGCAGAAGGAAATTTAATAGATCATAAAACACAACAAAAAAAAATCATAAAATCAGCATTTTCAATGTCAATAAAAAAATAAAAAGTGAAAAATATGAATAAAAACATCAAAATTTTAGCCCCTGATTTACCTGAATCGATTAATAATGCAGTAATCTTAAAATGGCACAAACAGATAGGAAGTATTGTTCAAGAAGATGAACTAGTAGTTGAAATTGAAACAGATAAAATTATATTAGAAGTATCATCTCCTGTTTCCGGTATCTTATACACACAAAATATGTCTACAGGCCAGAGTATACAGTCGCAGTCTGTATTGGGATACATTCAGCCGATCGAAAAAAAATCAAGTATATTTAAAACAAAAAATTACTCAACAAAAAAAAATAATGAACGAGATTTTTTTACACCAAAAATACGTAGATTAATAACAAATAATGAAATTAACAAAGTGATGATTAAGGGAATAAAAATAAAAAATAAAATTACTAAAGATAATTTTATTTTTAAAAAATCATGTATTTTGAATAAAAAAAATCAAACTGAAAAAGTAAATACAAACGTTGTACCAGAAAAAATTATAAATAATGACACATCATCTAGAACAAGATCTTGTAATCGGATTGCAATGAATCCGTTAAGAAAAAAAATATCAGAGCGATTATTATCAACTATTCAGAATACAGCTATGTTAACTACTTTTAATGAAGTTAACATGAAACCAATTATGTTACTGAGAAATAAATACGATGACTATTTTAAAGAAAAACATGGTATAAAATTAGGATATATGTCTTTTTATGTAAAAGCAGTAATACATGCACTAAAAAAATTTCCAGATATGAATGCTTCTATAGAAAGCACTGATGTTGTTTATCATAATTATTATGATATTAATATTGCTGTATCTACTCCTAGAGGATTAATAACACCTGTTCTAAAATACGCTAATCATTTATCTATGTTTGAAATTGAAAAAAAAATAAAATCTTTTTCTATTCTAGGTCAATCTGGAAAATTACAATTAAAAGATCTAGAATCTGGTACATTTACTATTACTAATGGAGGAGTTTTTGGTTCACTATTTTCTACTCCAATTATTAATCCTCCCCAAGTAGCTATTCTAGGTATGCATCATATTAAAAATAGACCAGTAGTTATACGTAATAAAATAAAAATACTACCTATGATGTATTTAGCTATATCTTATGATCATCAATTAATTGATGGAAAACAAGCAATACAATTTTTAAATTGTATAAAAGATACTATAGAAGATTTTTCTAGAATTATAATAGACATATAGTATCGAAATGTTTTATACATAACATTTTAGTATAATTATTTTAATATAATAAAATCAATATGTAATTAATACACCTTGAATATTTTTCGTATAATAATTAATTATACTATTAAAATTTATGTATTGCATACCAAATTAATTATACAAAATATTACATTTATGTAATTACTTTAAAAATTAATTAACCATACTTTCTGATATATCAAATATAGTATATATACTATATTTTCTCATTTCATAAAAAATGAAAAAACATCGCAGTATAATTAGTATTTAATACACAACACTAATTAATTTACATATTTTAACAAAAATAATACAATATTTATTGTATACATAAAAATACATATGAAATTATGTCATTCTATGTATTTTGCAAACATAAAATTTAGGTGAGTGATGAAAAATAAAAAAATAGTACTCATGCGACATGGAGAAAGTCAATGGAACAAGCTAAATAAATTTACTGGATGGAAAGATGTTTCATTATCTGAAAAAGGAAGAAAAGAAGCTCAGAATGCAGCTGAAATATTAAAAAAAAATAAATTTAAATTTGATATTGCATATACATCAGTATTAAAAAGAGCTATTCATACTCTATGGATAGTATTAAAAAAATTAAATTATATATGGATACCAGTGCATAAATCATGGAAATTAAATGAAAGAAATTACGGATCTTTAGAAGGTTTAAATAAAGATGAAGTAATAAATCAGTATGGTCACAAACAAGTTCAATTATGGAGAAGAAGTTTTTTTGCTTTACCTCCAAAACATAATACTTCAGATATTATTTGTTTAAAAAATGATGAAAAATATCAACATCTAAAAATAGAAGACATTCCAAATTCTGAAAACTTAAAAATGACATATCATAGAGTAATTAATTTTTGGAAGTCTAATATTTTACCTCAAATACAAAAAAACAAAAAAATAATCATAGTAGCACATGGTAATTCCTTACGTGCATTAATAAAGTACTTGAATAATATTAATGATATTGAAATTGAAAAAGTAGATCTTGCTACCGGCTCTCCAATTGTATATGAGTTTTCTCACGATATTAAACCTTTACGATATTATTATTTATAATATATCTTGTATTAAAATTAAATTTTAAATCAGTTAATTATATATTAATATAAACATTTTTTTAGTTTCTAAAAAAATGTTCTATTTAAAATAATCTTAATTTTTAAAATTAATACATTATTTTCATAAAACTAATATTCACAAATTTTATTTTATTTAAATAAATATTAAACATTAAGGTCGCATCATTATA
>JBPBPJ010000101.1:0-23488 GCA_050954235.1 Janthinobacterium lividum
GTATGTCAGAATTATTGTTTTTGCAAAAAAAAATTGATAATACTATTATTCAGCGATTAAATAAATTTTTAGACATTAATTTTATACATGTAGAATATACTGATATTATAGATATTTTATTAAAAAACAAAGACATTTTTGATGAAGATATATTTTGGGGTAAAGATTTATCTTCTAAACAAGAAAAATATTTAGTAGATAATCATTTTAAATCTTCAATAATAATACGAAACTATCCCAAGAAATTAAAAGCATTTTATATGCGAGTAAATGATGATAATAATACGGTTGCTGCTTTTGACATAATAATTCCGCGAGTCGGTGAAATTATTGGAGGTTCTGAACGAGAAGATAGAATTAATTATTTAGATTATAGAATGCAAGAAATAGGATTAAATAATAAAAATTATGATTGGTATAAAGATTTAAGAAGATATGGAACAGTCCCGCATGCTGGTTTTGGTTTAGGTTTAGAAAGATTAATATTATTTATTACTGGAATTAATAATATTAGGGAAGTTATTCCTTTTCCGAGAACTGTAGGACATGCGGATTTTTGAATTAGTTATTAAAGATAAATTATAAATAATTTGATATTTTTATGTAAATAAATATGAATTTTGTTTATATATAATTAACTTATTTAATATATATATTTTTTTATATGTAAATTTAGTTACGTATATTTTTCTTTATTTAATGCATGTATTTAAAATGTAAAAATATATTTTATATGTAAAACAGAATAACTGTATTGACATATGTTCTTGATTATTATCGACAATAAATATTGTTAATTGTTGATTTTTTTATAAGTAATAAAATTTTTAATGTAATTTTATACACTGTAATAACTTAATATATATTTTTATAAAATAAATTATTGATATGTGTTTACAAAAATTAAGTTTGTTATTCTTGATATTTTTTTTAATTGATAGTTTTTAAAAATATTCTATAACACTTGGTTTTATTAAGCATATATTTTATTTATATTAATATTTTTATTTAATAATTTCTTGGACTGATTTTATGTAAATAGTAAATAATATTGATAATATTGATTTACATAATATTTTTTGTAATCTTTTATTTAATATCGATAAGACCAGTTATATTTTTTTTTTTAATATTAAATAACTTAAAAAAATTATTATTTAAAATTTTAGTAAATTCAAAAAAGTCAATTTTTAAATATTTTTGAATAGTTTTTGCTATATAATATAAAAAAGATGGTTGATTAATCATGCCTCTGTGTGGTTCTGGAGATAAATAAGGCGCATCTGTTTCTATACACAACCTATTTAATGGTATAAATTTTAATACTGTTCTTAAGTCGTTAGATTTTTTAAATGTAATAATTCCGGAAAATGATATATAAAATCCAGCATCTAAAAATTTTCTTGCTGTATCTACTGTTCCAGTAAAAGAATGTATAACTCCGGAATATGATTTATTTTTATTTGAATTGAGGGATTGAAATATTTCGTAATCAGCGCATCTATTATGAATAATTAGAGGTTTTTTAACTATATCAGATACATGTAAATGATATTTGAATAATTCAATTTGTTTACTTTTATTTTTTATAGATCTATAAAAATCTAATCCTGTTTCTCCAATCGCAATAACTTTTTTTTTTTAGATAATGATAGCATTTTTTGTAAATCATTATTGGTATGTTGATCGTTAGGATGCAAACCGCATGATAGTAAAATGTTTTTATGGATATGAGTATATTTGTATAAATGATAAAAATCTGCAATAGAAGTAGATACAGATAAGAATAATTTTATATTATTTGCATATGCTTTTTTTAAGATACAGTTTAATGTTTCAGGCATGTTAGTATCATCTATGCGATTAATATGACAATGAGTATCTATTAAAAACATGTTTAATATCCTTATATTTCTTTAATTAAAATTTTATTTATGTAGCGTTTTCATCCATAAGAAAATTTGTTCTATGAATATTAATTTTTTATCTATTTTATAAGAAGTAGATAATATTTGTTGAAATTGAACCCAAGATATCAAATTATTTTTTAATACATTGAATTTATTTATATGTGCAATTTTTTTAATTAATTTTAATTGATCTATATTTTTGATTGTATTCTTTTTACATATATTATATTTGATAATATCTAATAAAAAATAACAAATTAAAGTAGTTATGATTTTTTCATCATAATCTAGTATTATATTCCATAAATCACTGTCATTTTTTTCATTAATATATGTATGTATTGCGCGCATAAATATATTTCTCTGTTTAAATGCATCACTTTTTAAAAATTTTTGAGTAGATATGGGAGCATTATTATTTATTCGTAATGCAGTTAATAATTGTAAAAAATTATGTTGTTTGTTTTTTTTTTTTAGCCATGAAATAGCGATATTTTCTTGTGGTGCATGTACATAATATATAATTGATCTACTTTTAATAGTATTAATTACTTGAGTGATATTTCTTGTATGTAAAAAAAAAATAGTATTTATCGGAGGTTCTTCTAAAGTTTTTAATAAAGCATTACTAGCTTCTAAAGTACAAGAATTAATATTTGAAAAATAGACTATCTTACACCCACCTTGTTGTGAAGTTTTATATAAATTCTTAATTATATCTCGAATTATATTAATTCCAATATTTTTATATTGAGAAATATAATTTACATTATAAAAATCAGGATGATTTTTTTTTTTTATTAAAAAACATGATATGCATTTTTTACAATTAGTAAATTTATTTTTATGTAAGCATAATATCCATTTAGAAATATTTAAGATTAATTTTGAAATTCCTATACCAGTAGGGGCTTGAATTAAAGTTATAGGATGTAATGAATTTTTACAATATTTATTAATTATATTTAAATACTGAGTAATTAACCAAGGATATTTATTCATGTGTATGTATTTTATTTTTTTTTTTAAGTTTATTACTGATGTATGTAACGAGATTCTGTATAGATTTTATTTGTTCTGGATTCATATCAAATAATTCAATATTAAATTCTTCTTCTAATAACATGATTAATTCAATAAAATCTAATGAATCTGCTTGTAAATCTTTTTTTAGACTACTAGATAAAGAAATATTTTTATTATCTATCCGGAATTGTTTTTTTATGATTTTTTCTATTCTACTAAAAATATGCCTCATATAATAGTTTCCTATGTATTTAATAATCATTAAAATAAATTCATTAAATAAAAATTTTATTTATATAAATAAAAATTTATATATTACAATTAACGTACATCCCTCCATTTACATGAATATTTTGACCAGTTATATATGAAGATTTTTTTGATGATAAAAAAGATACAACGTAAGCAATATCTTGGGTATTTCCAAAACGGCCTACAGGTATTTTTTTTAAAATTTCTTTCTTTTTTAAAGATAATATTTTTTTGGTCATATCAGTATATATATATCCAGGAGAAATTACGTTAACAGTAATTCCTTTTGATGCTACTTCTAAAGCTAAGGATTTTGAAAATCCAATGAGTCCAGATTTTGAGGCAGCATAGTTAGTTTGTCCTATTTGTCCTGTATCACCTGATATTGAACCAAGAACTATTATTCTTCCGAATCTTTGTTTGATCATAGGCGATAAAATAATCTTTGTAACATGAAATATTGCAGATAAATTAATATTAATTACATTATTCCAATAGGAATCATGCATTTTGAGTAAGATACTGTCTTGTATAATACCTGCATTATGTACAAATATATCGATTATTTTAAATTTTTTAATTAATTGTTGAATTTTTTTTTTTGTTTCTGTGATTTTTAAAAAATTTATTAATATACCAACTCCACAATCTTTGCATATTTTTTTTATTTTATCAACTCCTTGTAGAGTTGTAGAAGTACCTATTACATACATTCCTGTATTTATTAATTCTGTTAAAATTTTTTTTCCAATACCTCTATTAGCTCCTGTTACTAATGCTATATTTTTTTTCATAATTTTTTTATTATATCAATAATTGATGATAATTTTTGGTTATTATTAGTCGAGTATGATGAAATTTTATGATATTCTTTATTTAAATTTGTTAAAACTTGTCCTAAACCTACTTCAATAAAAATACTGATACCCATAGAAATTATTTTTACAACACATTGTCTCCAATGTACTTTTTTATATATTTGTTTTAGTAACGAAACATATATATCTTTTTTAGAAGTTAAAATTTTAGAACGATAATTACCAATAATAGGATATTTTCCTTTTGATATTTTTATCTTCCGTAAAGACTTAGAGAATTTTTTTTTGTAATTCTTCATGAGAGCGCAATGTGATGTAATTGGTATAGGTAAACGTATTACTTTTACATGTAATTGTTTTTTAAATATTTGACCAGCTGTATATACTGCTGAGTAATGTCCAGTTATTACTACTTGTGTTTTAGAATTAATAATAGAAATAAATACTTTTTTTTTATTTGAAATTAATGAACAAGTTTTTTTAATCAAAATATAATTTAGTCCAATTATAACTAATGTTAATACTCGAATATCTTTTACAGCTAATAACATTATTTTATGACGTATATTTATAATTTTTAAAGCTTCTTGAAATAAGATATTATTATTACATACTAATGCTGAATATTGACCTAGACTGTGTCCAGCAAAAATAGATGGTTTAATATGTATTTTTTGATTTAATAATTTATATATTGCAATAGATGATATAAATATTAATAAATGCATGTTTTTTTGTAAATACAAAGAATTGTTTTTTTTTTTTAAACAGTTATTATATATATTTTCGTGTAAAATATCAGATGCTTCTTCGAATGTTTTTCTTATTATAGTATGTTTTTTAAAAAATAATTTCAAACAATCTATATTAGATAATCCGTATCCTGGAAAAATTAATGAAATTTTTTTCATAAATTGAATTACCTGTTTGTTCTATATACTACCATATATAGTATATAGAAAAATATTTTGTTGTATAAATATGATATAAATAATATTTATAATAATTAATTATAGTGAAAATTTTCCATTAATTTTTTTATTAAAATTATTAATATATATTAAAAAGAAATATTAAAATAAAATATAGAAATTTATTTCATTTAAAATAAATTATTAAACTTTATATCTGACATAGATATAACTTTATTGTGACTACCGGATAATTTGTATTTATATAAAATTATTGATGTTTTATTTAATTATTTTGGCAGATTTTTTATAGAATAAAAATGTTTTTTTTCCTTTATAATAACCTTTTTCAGTAATATGATGACGAATATGTATTTCTTTAGAGGTATTATCTATAGATATTTTTTTCTCTAATACACGATCATGAGATCGCCTCATTCCTCTTTTTGAACGACTGGGTTTACTTTTTTGTACGGCCATTTTTTTTCCTTACAATAATTAAAAACCATTTTTATTAATTTTTAGTGTAATATTTTCAGTATATTAGACATTCTTAAAAATTATAGTTATTATATCAATTTAAAAATAATTAAATATATTTTTTTTTGAAAATATTTTCAATAATTCTTTAAATTGTTCATCTAATTTAGCGGTTATAAAAATTTTTTTATTACTTAATGGATGATAAAAAAAAATTTTATAAGCATGCAACAATAGTCTGCCATTTTTTTTATGGATGATTTTTTTTTCTTTTTTAATATTTCCATATTTTTGATCAAAAACAATTGGATGTCCAAATTGTGCAGCGTGTACTCGAATTTGATGTGTACGTCCTGTTACCGGAATTATGGACATGAGGGTAGTATTATGGAAATATTGAAAAATTTTAAAACGAGTAGTAGATGGTTTGCCGTTTTCGTGAACACATACTTTTTTTTTTTGATGATCGTTTTTTTTTTTAAGTAAAGGAAGACTAACGGTAGTATTTTTTTTGGACCAGTGACCATGTAATAATGCTAAATATTCTTTATATACTAGTTTATTTCTTAAATTTTCATGCATTTTTTTTAAAATAGAACGTTTTTTTGCAAGTATTAATATTCCAGACGTTTCTTTATCAATGCGATGAACTAATTCTAGAAACGCTAAATCTTGACGAATTTTTCTAAATACTTCTATTACACCATAATTTATACCACTTCCTCCGTGTACTGCTATTCCGTGTGGTTTATTAAAAATAATTAAATATTTATCTTCAAATAATATATTTTTTAAAAATAAATGAACTGTTGATTGTTTTAAATGAATGTTTTTTTTTTTATCTCAATTTTTATCGAGTATAGAGTAAGGTGATCATGTATTTTTAATTTATAAAAGGGTTGTACTTTTTTTTTGTTAATTTTTATTTTTCCTATTCGTATACTACGGTATATCATCCTCTTAGGTAATTTTTTAAAAGTTTTGAATAAAAAATTGTCGATTCTTTGTTCTGACATATTTTTTGTAATGATAATGGATATTGGTTCAGCATGAACAGTATTCATATATTGATTCTATAAAATTAAGGTGGATTAAAAATATATATTTAATTATGTATAACTAGTATTAAATATAAAAATTTTTTATAATACATTGATACTTTTATAGTGTTATATTAATGATATTTCACTATATTTATAGTGAATACATCTGTAATTTTAAGTAAAATATTAGAATTATATAAAAATTTTTATTTAATTTATTATACATATATAATTTTATATATTTTTATATGCTAATGCATATTATTTTTAATGTATATTTTAAGGTATATATTTGTATGTATCTTAAAATATATATTTTTATATAAATTGTATAATAACTTTTAATTTTTTAATTATAATGAATTATTTTTTATAATTTTTTATAGATATGTTTATATTCATAATATTCATTAAAATTTTATTTTGTAATTTTCTATTTTTAGGTATTACTATTTGTATAGTATTACTATCTATAATAGTAGCTATATCAAAATAATGTATATTAATTGTATTATAAATTTCCTGTAATAAGCACCAGTTTTTGTGTTTTATTTTTAATAAAAAAATTCCATTTTTATATTCATTAAAGATGTTTGATATAGATTTTTCTATAATTGCTCCATGAATTATTTTTTTTCGTGTTGGATTGCTTATAGAATTTTTTTCTATATAATTGAGCTTAATTTTTCTCCAATTCATGGATATATCTCCTTGAGCAATAGCATAGATTTTGTTATCTTTACCTTGTAAAGGTGTCATTAATAAAGTTCCACCATTTAAACTACTAGCATTGCCAACAGAAGAGACTGTGATATCAATTTTTTTTCCAATATAATTCCAAGGAGAAATTGTTGCTGTTACTATTACAGCTGCTACGTTTTTTGTTTGTATTTTATTATTACATGCTGTATATATTCCAAGTTTTATTAACATATTATTCAAAGATTGACGTGTGAATGGAATATGTAATGTATTATCTCCAGTTCCAGGTAATCCAACTACTAATCCATATCCTATAATCTGAATATTTTTAATACCAGAAATATTTATTAAATTATGAATTTTTTTTGCTGATACGTGTGATATATTAATTAGTAAAATAAACATGATTATTATATTTTTTAATATTGATATTTTTTTCATGTAATTAGATTTATTTATTTAGCACATTGTGTATGTTTGTAATTAAAAAATTTTTATTAAATTATAAAAAGCTATATAAAAATTTTTTAAAATAAAAAAAATTTTTTTTTTTATTTTTTTGTATGTATTTTATAACAAAATTGGATATTTTATAAGATTCAATAGAATCACTTAAACTTATTTTTTTAGGATTAATTATTCCGTAAAATTGTATTATTTGATGATGATTATTAATTAAAATTTTTTTCTCTCCAAATACGTTTAAATATTTGTCTTTTAGAATGGAAACTATTCTAACAGAAAAGTGTGAATGTATTTGATTATTTAAATATATTTTTTTTAAAGTATGTGGTTTTCTCGTTTTTTCTCGTTTAGAGTAGTACGAAATGGTTTTTTTTATTAAAAATAAATAAGAATACAATTTATTATACAATTTATAATTGTAGATATGTTTAACAGTAGTCTTTACAGTATTATTTTCATTGCATGTGATAGTGATAACATCACCAACGTTGTAATGTTTATATGTAGTAAACCATGATAAATCATTTTGGATTGATTGTTTATTGTTTATATTAGTAACTACGGATAATGGTTGTAAAATAGAAGGTTTATTTTTGATAGTACTACAAGATATTGATTGATTATGTATACAACATGTTAATAACATATAATATAAGATATTTTTACAAATTAAAAAAAAAGACTTCATTATTTCATATTACACCTGGTAATAATAATAGTTTTTCGTGTTTTATGTTTATCAAAAACTGATAAATTTTTTTAAATTATTACATACATGGTTTATGTATTTTACACATAAATACCACATTTTTGTTTTGTAGACTCTTTTTTTGATTATAAATTAGAATTTATAATAGAAACCAGTATAAGGCTAGTTTCTATTATTGTATATGACCATAATTTATTTGTATTTTTTTATATTAAAAAATTGTATTTTTTCAATATTTTAACAAATTAATAATCTTCTTGTTCTATAGTCATATCAGACTCAATCAATCGAACTAATTTGAGTGTATTCATTAAATTAATCGTTTCTTGCTCATAGTTTTTCATCATTGTTTCTCGTGACATCAATTTAGATTTAAGCTTTAAATCATTTTTTTTGTATTTTTCTAATCCTGAGGTATTTAAGTCATGCATTTTGCTGTTTTTATGAGCTATAACATCATTATCATTTAATAAAGTAGATTTTAATTGTCCTAAAAAAATTGGTTCTTGACCTTTCTGATGATTATCTTCTTTAATTACAATTATTCCGGCATTTTTTATTAGTATTTTAGTTCCTACAGGAACTACTATTGGTCTATCATTATTATCTAGGGCGGTATAATTATCCATAGCTACTTCTCTATTCTCATTTATTGTAACATGGCCATCACGTATAAATCTTTCATAACCTTGGTCGTCTAAAACAGAAAACCATCCAATTTCTGTATCGTCTAAATTTTTAGAAGATGTATTAGTGATATCTGATGGTTTTATATGAATATCATCAGATTCCATATTTTGTTTGTTTATTATTTTTCTATTGTCAGATGTAATTTTTATGTTATATATATATTGTTTTTGAAAATCAGTATCTATATTTTCAGTTTTTTTGTTATTTATAGAATCATTGTTTGCTATATTTTTGTCATCTAAAATAATTGTTGAATAGATTGTGTTGTTCATTTACAGTTCCATTTTTTTAAATGTTTAAAATTTTTGAATTATAGTTCATGGTTTAAAAATTTTAATTGAATATATTAATATTTATATATTTATAATAGTATTTTTAATTAAAATTAATGAATATTTAATCTTAATTAATAATCTTCTGTGTGTAGAAGCAATATTATTTCTATAATTTAAGAAAATTTATTAATGTCTGTTTAATATATAGAATAAATAATTCTATCATATATAAACAATTTTGTTAACAAAAATTTATTTTTTACGTTATTATTATGATTTTTAATCTTCTTCACACATAATTTATTTTTTAGAAATATTTTTATAATAAACATTAATAAATTTTATTTTTCATATAATACATCACAAAATTATTTTTTACAAATAGTAATTTTTTTATTTTATAAAATAAAAAAAAATTGAGATTATTTTTTATATGTGTTTATTACTGTAAACAAATTTTTATTATCTATATATTTTTATAAAATACCGTGTAGTGCACATAAATATTATTATTTTATGATTATAGTATTATATATATTTTTATATCAAAATAGTCTTAATAATTTTTAGAGATATTTATTAATACAAATAAATTTTGTATGTACAAAAAATATTATTAAAATATTAAAACAATACTTATATTTTTTTTATTTTTTTGAGTAGTAATTAATATTACTAACATATAATATGTTTATATAAATAGAAAATTTAAATATTTTTGATTATTAAACAACTACATGTGTATGTACAAAATTAATCAATAACACAATAAATATACTGGTATTTTGTATTCAATAGTTTTAAAAGTTAATATATGATACAAATATACTAATAATTTCATAAATTAATTTTTTATTATAAAAAATTTATATAACATTTAATTTTTATCAAATTTTATATTTATTGAAATTTTTTTAATATATCTTTCGATAAGATAAAATATAATATATTAAGTTATTAGTAATTAATAGATATTTTAGTATTTTTTTTTTAAATTTTAATTATATTTTTTTTAATTGATTGAATCGAGAATTAGTTTTGATATATCAGACAGGAAAAGATAATGTAATTATTTGTGTAAACATAAAAGAATTTATTTTTAAGATTTAAAATTTTTATGAAAATAAAATTTATAAATATATATTTTTTATTTTGACAACATTTTGTAATTATAATTCCTACTATATATAAAAATATATAAAATTTATCACTATAAATAAAACATTTTATTAAAAATATTATTTTAAAATATTTATTCTATTAAATATGTATAAATATCTGAAAAATAATTTTATTGCGAATATGTACGATATATAGTCTATTCTTTATTTTTTGATTTTTTTGAAAAATAATTATTTGAAATATTACTGATATTTTTTATCTTTATAACATAATTTAGTTTGAAAATTTAAAATTGATAAAATAATAATTTAATATTTTATATATTTTTTTAGCAATTTTTATAATAATAATACTTATTATGTATTTTTTAAGTTTTATATTATAAAAATCAATACTTTTTTTGTTCAGTTTTTTTTATTTATAAATATTAACTTTTAATGAATTATTTTATGAAATTTTGTGAGTAGTGCTTGTATAAAAATATAGTATTATCATAGTTATATGTATAAAAATATATTTTTTTTAATTAAAAAATATTTTTTAGATAAAAATTTTATTAATAGTTATATTAGCATTATCAATATTTTATTTAAATATATAGTTTTTGTATAAATAATATTTTATATAAATATATTAGTTATATATTTGGAATTTATTTTGAAGATTAATTATTAATATAAAAATTTATATGGTTACTTGATATTATAGTAAACAAATTGTATTATTAATTTGTTAGTTTTGATGTTATAAATAAGTTAATTTTACAATTAAAAAATACATTTAAATAATATATTTTTAAAAAATTTATAATATTTTTTTTATAAAAATATTAATATGTGATTCTTATTATTAAATATATGAGTAATGTACTTTTCACTACGTCTTATTATATATCTTGATATATTTTAAAAAATTAAAATAATTCCTATGAATGATATTTATTTAGACAATATCAATTTTGTTGATAATTTTTTAAACAAAATTTTTTAAAAAAGATGATAATTATTATGTTTTAAACGTTAATAAATGGAATGTATATGAACAAAATTACTATTATATGTATTTTATTTGTATCTAGTTTTTTTCCAACAGCGCATGCGAAATCTATATCTCATGTAAGAAAGTGGAATTTTGGAATTTATAGTAACACCTTACATCCGATGAAAATATTCAAAAAATATAAAAGTTTATATTGCGGAAATTATCGCGATATGATAAGAGGTATTTTTGCATTACATCCAGGTATGTTTTCAAAATATCAATTTAATTCTCGTTTTAATATAGAAGTAACATCTAATATATTCGAACATATTATTAAAGATATTAAAAATAACGCATCTAGTCTGTACTTCTCTACTACGGAGTACGCTGCTCGTGCTAATTATCCGGTTAAAAAAAATATTAATTTTTATACTAAATTAGGTACAACATTAACTACTGCAATTAATGATAATCGGTTTGATAATATTTTAATTTTACAAAAAAAAAAACAGATTCAACCTATTTTGTCTGTCGGATTAGAATATTTATTTAGCCAATATTTGAATTTTAATATGAATATTGATTTAAATAAATCATTTAAAAAAATAGATTTAAATAATCTATTTAGTATATTGAATAATATACGTATAGGAATGCATTGTAATGTATATCCTAAGATCAACCCAAAGTATAATATTTTTAAAAAAATTAAAGGACGATTATTTTTACAACATAAGAAAAATATAAAAAATATTAAGAATATTATATATGAACATAAAAATATTCCTTGTGTTTTTAATAGTTCTAAATTAACGCCTACAGCTTATCGTATCTTAAATAATTTAAGAAATAGAATATTACACATAGGTAAAAAAAATGTTTTCATGACTATTTCTGGTGATAAAGATTCTATAGAAATTAAGAATAAAAGTATAAAAATTCCTCTTAAACGTTCCTTAGAAGTATCTAATTTTTTTGTTAAAAATGGTTTATTTAAAAAAAATACTTTTATTCAAGGAATTAATTCTAATTTAATAAGAAAAAATCATGATTTTTGTAATTTTTTAAGTAAAAAAAATCTTGTTATTAAAAAATTTTTTAAAGTATGTAGTTTAGATATTGTATGTAAATATAATTATTTTTTTAATAAAAAATAATTATTTTATTGATTTTAATGATTTTTATTTTATTATATATATGATTTATATATATATTCAAGATATTTAATTTTTAAAACGTTTTTTGAAGTACTTTACTTTTGTTTCTTTTTTTATTATAATATACTTAATATATTTATATTAGGAGGAATGGCTGAGTGGTTTAAGGCAGCGGTCTTGAAAACCGTCGATGAGAAATTATCCGAGAGTTCGAATCCCTCTTCCTCCAATTTACGTAATATAAATAGATATAATTACGCGGCGCGTTGGCAGATTGGTAATGTAACGGATTGCAAATCCGTGAAACCTGGTTCAATTCCAGGACGCGCCTTTTAATTGCTAAGTATTAATAAATTGAATGCCCGGATGGTGAAATCGGTAGACACAAGGGACTTAAAATCCCTCGGCTGTTATGGCTTTGCGGGTTCAAGTCCCGCTCCGGGTATATTTATATATATATAATTATTTAATTATTTTATATACTATATAACGATCTGTTTTTAATATTATAGTATAATTAATGTTTTTATTTTTAAAAATAGTTTTATATGATATGAAAGAACTAATAACTATTCTCAATTCCCCTTTTTTATTTAAGAATTTAGTTGAATTTTTTATAATTTTATAGATTACACTTATTGTAATGTTTAAATTATTATGAAAAGGAGGGTTTGAGATAATTAAATCATACTTTGTATTTATTTTGGAGTAAATATTGCTAAACAATACTTTTCCGATAAAATCATTTTTTTTTAAGTTTTTTTTACTACACCAAATTGCTGAATCATAAATATCTGTTAACGTTAAATCAATTGTGGGATTTTTTTTTGCTAAAGAAATACCAATAATTCCTGTTCCGGAACCTAAATCTAATACCTTACCTGTTATATTTTTGGTAAAAGTTGATATTAGTAATTTACTTCCTTGATCTATTTTATTATGTCCAAATACTCCAGGTAAGCTATAAATAATAATATTATTCCAGATATGTTTTTTTATAAAATTTTGAAAATAAAATATTGGTTTTTTTAGCATATATCCTTGATATAAACAGCAATTTCTTGCATAATCTACTTTATTAAATACAATATATTTACTGAATATATTAATTATGCTATTGATTCCACTATTTTTTTTTCCAATTACATAAATAATACAAGTTTTTGATATACATGATAATAAATATGTTAATTGTAGACGTGTTTCTTCTTTATTTTTAGTACAAAAATAGATCAATTGTTTTGATAAATAAAAGTGATGCGGTTCATAAAAATTGTTAAAAATAATAGTGCTATTTTTTTTTTTAGAAATTATTTCATATAAATTATAATATTGAATATATATAATAGATTTTTTAAAAAAATTTTCATAAAATAAATCTATTGGTATTATTCCTGATAAAATAGTTTTTTTTTTTATAAATATTTGAAAATTTTTTTTTAATATTTGATATTCTTTAGATTTTTTTGAATATTTAGTATATTTATTATTCATAGTTTTTAACTATATTATTATAAAAATATTAGTAATATTTAAAATTATATTTATAATAATTCTGTTATAATTATTTATTTTAAATAAAAATATTATGTGATAATTTATCTTAATAAGTATTAGTTTTTTATTTTTTCTTTTGTCTTTTTTTAAAAAATATTTTATTTAGTTTAATATATTAGGTTTTATTTTATATATAAAGTTTATTATATATATAAAAATTGTTATTATACTATAATTATAGTGTATTAGGTTAAAATATATGAAAAATCAATCTGTGACTTTTAAAAACAAAAATTTTTCTATTTTAGTTATTTATTTAAATAATACAAAACCTGATTATTTTAAAAGTTTTTTACGTAAAAAAATTCAAGAATCTCCTTCTTTTTTTCAAAATAAATTAATTGTATTAAATGTAGAAAATATATCACATAAATTTGATTGGATTAATATCAAAAATTTTATCTTATCAATTGGTTTATTTTTAATTGGAATTATGGATTGTAAGGATAAATATTTAAAAAAAAAAATTTTATGTTCTGGTTTACCTGTTTTGTCTGATCAATACTCTACTATATTAAAAGGGTGTAATAATAATATTGATAGCTATCATAACAATAAAATATTTCAAAAATCACGTTCATCTACCTCTATCTCTTGTAGAAGTTATATAGTTAATCATTTAATACGTTCTGGTCAAAAAATCTATTCTCCATATAATGATTTAATTATTACTAATAATGTTAGTTCTGGAGCTGAATTAATTTCAGGAGGTGATATACATATATATGGAAATATGAAAGGAAGAGTTTTAGCTGGTATGAATGGAGACGTTACTAGAAAAATTTTTTGCACATGTTTATTTGCAGAATTAGTATCAATTGCTGGAGAATATTTAACTATTGAACAAATACCTGTTAAATTTTTAGGTAAAAGTGTAGAAATTAGTTTAATAAATCGAATTTTATATATAAAATATTTAAAATAAATCTTGATATATACAATAATAAGAAAGGTATGAAGAATATGTCTCGAATTATAACTGTTACTTCTGGTAAAGGTGGTGTTGGAAAAACAACTTCTAGCGCTTCTATTGCTACTGGTTTAGCTTTATATGGAAAAAAAACTGTAGTTATTGATTTTGATATAGGATTAAGAAATTTAGATTTAATAATGGGTTGTGAACGTAGAGTAGTCTATGATTTTATAAATGTTATTAATCAAGAATCTACTATTAACCAAGCTCTTATACGTGATAGACGCATAAAAAATTTATTTTTGTTACCTGCTTCTCAAACTCGAGACAAAGATTCTTTAACAAAAGAAGGAGTAGAAAAAATTTTACAAATTCTTTTAAAAATGGATTTTGATTTTATTATTTGTGACTCTCCGGCAGGAATAGAAAACGGAGCTATTCTTTCTTTCTATTTTTCTGATGAAGTAATTGTAGTAACAAATCCGGAAATTGCATCTATTCGAGATTCTGATCGAATTTTGGGGATTATATCGTCTAAGTCCAGAAGAGCTGAAAATAATGACATACCAATAAAAGAGCATTTACTGTTAACACGATACAATCCTAAAAAAGTACGACAAGGAGATATGTTGAGTGTAGAAGATGTAATAGATATACTTCAAATTTCTTTAATCGGTGTTATTCCAGAAGATTCTTCTGTTTTAAAATCTTCGAATCAAGGATTACCAATTGTATTAGATACTACATCTATGGCTGGACAAGCATATTCTGATACGGCTCAGCGTTTACTTGGAAATAATAAACCATTACGATTTTTGCAGGAAGAAAAAAAAAGTTTTTTACAGTGGTTGTTTAGGAGATAAGTATGATTTTATTAGATTTATTTTTATCAAAAAAAAATTATACAGCTAATTTAGCTAAAAAAAGATTACAAATTATTATAAAAAAAAAAAAACAAAATATTTATAATCCAGAGTATTTTCCGCAATTAAAAAATGATTTATTATTAGTAATTGCGAAATATATAAAAGTTTCACCCAATGAAATATGTATTCAAATAGAAAGAAATAAAAAAAATGTATTTACATTGGAATTTAATATTCCTGTTTAGTGTAAAAAATAATTATTGAATACATGTAGTTTAGCATATTGTATGTAAATATCTTGGATATAGTTGTGTTGTTTTATATTTTAAATTATATTTTAAGTACGTGATAGCACACATAATGATATATTTGGCATGAGGGGTAATAATGTTTGTATGAAATAATTTAATATTTTTTTTAAAATAATTCATATGTACATTGAATCCTACTGTAGACCAAATTCCTGAATAATATTTTATTATTTTTTTTATTTTATAGGTTTTTTGAAATAATTTTTCTGTATGGTGTCCTGTCCATAAACCTGTTTTTTTTTTTAGATATTTAGCCCATAGAATTTGATTTTTTGATATTTGAATAGTAAGTAATACACGATTAATTTTGTTAATATTCCAACTTTGTTCCGATAAAATCTGTAATGTAGAAAAACCAATAACAGGAATTCTATAGACTATAGAAATGGTTCTTGACACTCCTATAGATATTCTAATTCCTGTGAAACTTCCAGGTCCTATAGTGCAAGCGATTAAATCAACATTTTTTAAAGCAATATTTGTATGATTTAAAAGTTGGCTGATCATAGAAAGAATGTTTTTCTCATGATTTTTAGAACATTGTTTAAATAAGCTATATATCATCCCTTTATGCAATAAAGATACAGAACAAGAAAATAATGTTGTATCCAAGGCTAAGATAGTTTTTATAAAATTCATGTTTTAAAATTATTCCTTTGTATATACTACGTATATAAATTGTATTGTATATTTTAATTATAATGGTTATTTTTTTGATTTTTAATAATTTTAACTAAATGTATTTTATATAAACTAGATTGTAGTATAGAAAAAGAGTAGGACCCATGACTAAGAACCTGCCCAGCTCTAGAGATTTTGTTGTACTTATTGAGTAAAAAATCAGAGATTGAGTAACAATGATTATTAGGTTTAATAATTTTTATATTTAATAATTTTTTTAGATCATTTAAAGATACTGATCCTTGTACAATCCAGTTATTATTATTGATTATTATTTTAGGCATTTTTTTTGAATTTAAAAATTTTCCTGCAATTACATTAAACACATTCGTATATTTTATCATTCCTTGAATTGAACCTAAGTCATCATTGATCATAATTATATTATTTTCTGAATAACGTAATAAATGTAATATGTTAATTATGCTGATTGTATTTGGAATAATGATGGGTGGATATTGCATTACAAAATCATGTATATCTTGATGTGTATTTACTGCATGAAGAAGTTTATATTTAGGTACTACACCGATTATTTCATTTAATTGCTTATAACATACTGGAAGTACATTATACGAAGTTTTTAATATTATTTTTTTTATTTTTTTGTAATTATCAGTAATATCTATCCATACAATTTTATCTTTATGAACCATAATATTTTTTATGGATGTATCACCTATCTTTAATACATTATTGATGATGTTAATTTCTTCTTGTTGTATTATATTAGGAGAAGTTATGTTATTTAAATAGTTATGATTAGAATTACTAGTCACATATGATATTTCTGATTTTTTAATGATATTAATTTTGTTTTCTAAAGTCTTTTGAACTATTTTTTTTACTGAATATAAAATAGTAGTTCTAAGAGGTTGACTAGATTTTTTTAAAATTATATTTCTGATTCTAATTTGATTCATAATCTCAACAAATAAAGCAAATCCGATAGATATATATAAATATTCTTTTGGAAAACGAAAACCCAGTGATTCTATAATTAAATTTATACTAATCATTAATAATAAACTCAAACATAAGATTATTGCTGTTTTTTGTGAATTAATAAAATTAATAAATACTTCAGATATAAATATCATTATGATAGTTGATATAGTTACTGCAGATATTATAATTACTATATTTTGCATCATTCCTATAGCGGTCATAACAGAATCAAGTGAAAATATTGCATCTAATATTACAATTTGAATCACTACATACCAAAAACTCGATTGTTGTTTTTTTTTATGAGATTGATAAGTAATATTGGTTATATGGTTATATAATTCGAATATTGTTTTAAAAAATAAAAATAATCCCCCAATTAATAGTATGATTTCTTTTGTAGAAAACATAAAAAATTTATTTATTATAATAGGTTTAGTTAAATTTACTAAACTAGATGCAATAATTAATAATCCAAAACGCATTAATAAAGCTAATATTAAACCAGTATATCTTGCTCGATTACGTTGGTAATATGGTAATTGTTTAGATAAAATAGCAATGAATATTATGTTATCGATACTTAATACTGTTTCTAAAAATATTAATATCAAGAGACCCGCCCAAGCGGATGGATCTAAAAAAACGTACATAGAAAAATTACTCCAAGAAAAGACACTTTGTGTTATTTTAAATGAATTAAAAGAATATTGTACTGAGTATACGACATTATTCGTTTTATAATTATTTTATTTATAATATAAATTTTGTATTAGTTTTTTTAAAACTACGTTATTTTTTTATATATAAAAATGTTTTTTATAAAATTTATAGTTTTGCTAAAAAATTTTATAAATATGATATTTTATAAATGAATTTTTTTATATAATATTAATAAAAAACTTCAATATGTTAAACAGAAAAAATTTTTATATTATTCCTGTATACATCTTGTTGTTATTTACAAGGTATAAATATATTTATATTTTAATTCTTTTATATAAAATATAATGATTATTAATATATATAAGATATTAGTATATCAAAATTAAAATGATTGTGTATTATATTATACAAGTATCTATTTATAAGAATTACTTATTATTACAGTTTTTTATTTCTTTTAAAATATATATTGATGTTTAAAATTATTATTTATAACGAAGATAAAAATTTATAGAAAATTTCTATGATTATATATATTTTTAATAAAATATTTTTGCAAATTTTTATTAAATAGAATTATATTTTTTAGGTTATGTTTGTATATATGTACAAATTTTTAAAATATCATAAAATTTATGTAATAAAAAAATATAATTGCATGCTATTTTGTATATTAAATTGTTATATATTTTATATATTATTGTTAATAATATAATTGTATATATATACAATTCTTTAAAAAATTAAAATAATAATCAAGAAATATTGATATGTTAATTCAACAAAATAATGATATTTTAAAGACATTTTTTTATGTAGATATTTATTAATATTGTATAATTAATTTAATGTAATTATATATTTTTATACATTTATAATTATTTTTTATTTATTTATGGTATAATTTTTTTTTTTTTTTTGATGTTTTAATTATTACTATAAATATAGTAATAATTTTTTAAATTAATTTTTATAAAAATATTGATAATATTTAATAATGTAATATTTTAAATATATTTTTTTATTTTATACCTGAATAATGATAATATATTTTAAAAATTTCTATAAATTTTATTAATAATATTGATATATTTCGCATAAACACAATAATTAATTATTATCCCATTTTTTTTTGTCTTTTTTTATTAAATTAAAAGCTGATTGAGGACCCCATGTACCAGAATTGTAATATTGTAATAATATGGGATAATTTTTATATGCTTGTATTATTGGATCAATCCATTTCCAAGCATAAATAACTTCTTTATGTTGAACAAATAAAAATTGACGGTTTTGTGTGATTTCTAATAATAATCTTTCGTACTCTTCTAAATTATAGTTTTTTAAAAATAATTGTTTATCATTACTAAATAATTCATTTTTTTTATAAGTAGTATTTGAATTTAACTGTAATCCTTTAGTTTTATTGTTTGTAATCACCTTATTAAATATAGGTTGTAAATTAATAGTCATACGATTTAATGTAGAATGTATGTATTTATTTTTAAATAAAATATTATGTTGATTTTTAAAAAAAATAACAATTTTAGAAGATTTTTTAAATAATCTTTTTCCTGTACGAATATAAAAAGGAACATTTTTCCACTGTTTGGTATCTATATATAATTTTATAGCTACAAATGTTTCAGTAGAACTATTTTTTTGTGCTTTTTTTTCATCGATATATGCTTTTACAATATGATTGTTAATTGTACCTGAAGAATATTGTCCAAGTGATACATAACTATGAATATTTTTTTTGTTGATTGTTCGTAATGATTTTAAAATTTTAATTTTTTCATCACAAATGTTTTTTCGATTAAATAATTTTGGTATTTTCATAGCAAAAATAGAAATGATTTGTAGTATATGGTTTTGAACCATATCTATTATTTGTCCAGTATTATTAAAGTAACTCCATCTATTTTCTATTCCAATACTTTCAGATAATGTGATTTGTACATGATCAATGTAGTTTTTGTGTAAATATTTATTGAATATAGGATTAAAAAATTTTAATTTAATTAGATTAAGTATTGTTTTTTTTCCTAAATAATGATCGATACGAAATATGTTTTTTTTAGAAAAATATTTTTTGATGGATTTTTCAATAATTGAAAATGTACTTAAAGATTTACCAATTGGTTTTTCTACTACAATTTTAGAATTTAATTTATTAAGTTTAATTAAAGACAATCCTTCGAAAATTTTTTTAAACATATCTGATGATACAGCTAAATAATTAATTATAGTTGAGTTTTTTTTTTTAAAATAAGGTATTAATTTTATAAAATCTTGAATTTGATTAATATCTATGGTAATAAATATAAAACGTTTTTTAAATGATTTCCATATGGATGGTTGTATATTTTCATTTAAAAATTTTTTTAAAGAATCATAAATAATTTTAAGATATTCTTCTGTTGTATAATTAGTTCTACTTACCCCAATGATTCTCATACTACTGATAAGATATTTTTTTTTTTCTAATTGATATAAAGCCGGAAATAATTTTCTTTGAGCTAAATCACCTGTAGTTCCAAAGATAATTAAATCATGAGTTTTTTTAAGCAACATTATTACACCTTATGTATTGAAAGTTACTAATATATATTTTAAATAATATTATTACTTTTCTCATTTAAAATAATGATATTAATTTATATTATTATTCATGATAAACGTTAATTTTTTAAAGTATAGATATATATTTAAATTTTTATCTGTTATTCATTAATAATTAATCTTTTATTTAAAAATTATTTACATATGTAATGTATGTTATACAACAATATGTATAATATAGTATTTGATATATATATATAAATATTAATGATTTTTCTACATAAATATAAATTATTTATATAATATTTATATTAATATAATTAAGATATTTGACAAATTAAATAGTATAAATTTTACTTTTAAATGAAAAAATTGTTTATTTATAAATTAACTATTTTATATATTTACATGTATATTTAAGGAATTAATATATGAAAAATTCTATAAGAAGAACAAAAATTGTTTCTACTTTAGGACCTGCAACAGATGATAAAAAAATTTTAAAAAAAATAATACAGTCTGGAGTTAACGCATTAAGATTAAATTTTTCTCATGGTACAGCAAAAGATCATATTAATCGAGTTAAAAGAATTAGATCAATAGAAAAAGAGTTAAATTGTTTTGTAGCTTTGATCGGTGATTTGCAAGGACCAAAAATACGTATTTCTAGTTTTAAAAAAAACAAAATTTTTTTAAAAAATGGAGATGATTTTGTATTAGATTTAGAAGTTTTAGAACATGAAGGAAATACAAATTCCGTAGGAATCAATTATACTAATTTACCAAATGAAGTATCCTGTAATGATATATTACTTTTAGATGATGGAAAAATACAATTACAGGTTATAAAAAAGGATTATACAAAAATTTTTACTAAAGTTATTATTGGTGGATATTTATCGGATAACAAAGGTTTAAATAAATTAGGGGGAGGTTTATCTGCTTCTGCGTTAACTCAAAAGGATAAAGATGATATAAAATTAGCAGCCTTAATTGATGTAGACTACCTAGCTGTGTCTTTCCCTAGATCTCCAAAAGATCTACACAAAGCTCGATTATTGATGCAAAAATCTGGTAGTAAAGCAAAAATTATTGCTAAAATTGAACGAGCAGAAGCTGTATTTTCTGACAAAATAATAAAAGATATTGTATTAGCATCAGATGTAATCATGATTGCTAGAGGTGATTTAGGTGTTGAAATTGGTGATTATAAATTAATAGGAATACAAAAAAGATTAATTAAAACTGCAAGAAAGCTAAATCGAGTAGTTATTACTGCTACACAAATGATGGAATCTATGATTGCTAATCCTTTTCCTACACGAGCAGAAGTTATGGACGTTGCTAATTCTGTTTTAGATGGAACAGATGCAGTTATGTTATCAGCAGAAACAGCTTCTGGTAATTTTCCTAATATTACTGTGCAAACTATGTCAAAAATATGTTTAGGTGCTGAAAAATTACCTAATGTGAATATTTCAAAACACAGACTAAATAAAAAGTTTAATAGTATTTCTGAAACAATTTCAATGTCTGTTATGTACGCAGCTAACCACTTAATAAATGTTTCTGCAGTTGTCATCATGTTTACATCTAGTAAAATTGCTTTGTTAACATCAAGAATTACATCTGGACTACCAATTTTTTATGTATCTAACCGAATAAAGAAGCTTAGATCGTCCTCTCTATATAGAGGTATTGTTCCAGTATATTTAGAAAATTATTCTACTAAGAGTGGTTCTGTTGATTCAATTATGTTGTTGTTAAAAACAAAATATTTACTAGCTGTCAATACAAACATAGTAATTATAGAATCTAGCAAAGAAAATAATACAACAATCGTTAATATGTTAAAAATTATGCCTATAATATAACAGCTTTATTTAAATTTTTTTAATCAGCAGAAAAATTCTGTATTGACTAATATGAGTAAACATATAGAATATATTCTATATAAAAATATATATAATTATATATAGATAAATTTTTTAAAAAATTTTTATTGTTGTATAATGATGATTAACGATAAATAGTTATTTTTTCTAAAATATCATTTTAAAAAATCGTGTATGACTATCATGTATATATAAATATAATGTTTAATTGTTTATCATATATAGTCAATTCAGAAATTTTGTATATTGTTAAAATCGCGTATATATATTATTTAATATAATAATATAAATTCTTATAATGTGACTATTAAATATAATAGATTTATTATATTTTACATAAAAATATTTTTTGAGTTCTATTTTATTAGAATGATATTTATATATTATTATTTCAATTAATTTATTCGCTTCCGTTATGAACTATGTATGTTGTTTCTTTTAATTTTTTTAATAAATGAATCATGTTCATTAATTTTTTATGATCATCTGCATTAATTGTTAATATATTTTTAGGAATAATTTTTATAGTAATATTATTGAAAATA
>JBPBPJ010000087.1:0-17109 GCA_050954235.1 Janthinobacterium lividum
AAAAAAAAAAAAAAAAAAAAAAAAAAACAATACTTAAAAAGTAAACAATTATTTTATTTTGTACAAAATTTTAATAAAAAATATCAAATATAGTACATATAAAATATTTAAATATATATTATTAAAAAATAAACTGTAAAATTTTATACGATATCATAATTTTAAAACGGATTTAAAAAACTATTATTTTTTAGAAGTAAAATTTTTATCATTTTTTTGAAGTCCGTTTTAATTATTATTTTTTATTTTTTAAATTAAATTTATAAAATTAAACTATTTTTTACTTCCTTTTTTAGATATTTTATTTATCTGTATACAAAAATTTCTATCACATTTCTTGTATTTTATGTACGTAATTGTTCTTAAATAAATAATATAAAATTTATATTTTAGTTATAAAAATAATAATTTAATCTCTTAAAACTGCTCCTAGTTTATTTTTTAATTCCTCTATACATTTTAAAATATTAGAATTAATATTTGATTCATGTAACATAAAATCAGTACTTTGAAAAACAAAACAAATAGACACGCTCTTTTTTTTAACAGGAATATTTAATCCAGTATATATATCATATATATATATATCTGAAGTATGAATACTAATACTATCATGACATACATTTAAAATATCTTTACCTAAAATAGTATCAGATACTATTATAGAAATATCTCTTTTGCTGTTTGGTAATAAAGATACAGATTTTTTCTTAATAATTGAATAACTATTAATTTTTTTCCACATAATTTCAAATAAAACAACTGAATCCTTTAAATCAAAAATTCGATGAAGAGAAACATCTAAAACACCAATTCTACCAACTAATTGACCACATAAATAAATTCCTGCACTTTGTTTAGAGCATAATCCAATATATTTTTCTGAAATAAATTCTACTTGATTTAATTTACCGCAAATGTTTAAAATAGATTCAACGTCACCCTTCAAATCATAGAAATCAACTTTTCTATTTTTTAAATACCATTCGCGACGACCAACAAAACCGCTTATAGCAGCAGATAAATATTCGTTTTGAATGATAGAAGTACAATTATTTTTATTCGAAAGAAAACATAATCCAGTTTCAAAAATACGAATAGATTCTTGCTGACGTTTTTGATTATAAGAAATACAATTCAATAAATTAATCCATATTGATGATCTCATTTCTGACATATCATTAGAAATAGGATTACATATTTTTATAATATTATCATCTGATACAAAATATTTATGCGTCATAGAATTTACAAAACTATATGAAATAATTTCAAAATATCCACGATCTATCAAAAACAATTTAATTCGTGATAATGATAAACTTTTATGTTTATTCAACATAATATTCATATATTCTGTAGGTGGTTTAGATATAATTTTTTTATAACCATAAACTCGAATAATTTCACTAATCACATCCTCAATAATTCTAATATCAGTACGCCAAAAAGGCGGTGTAACATAAAAAATATTTTTATCTTCATGACAAGAAAAATGACAAATCTTTAAAATAGATAATACATCTTCCTTAAAAAAAGAAATTCCAGTAATTTTATTTAACTTTTCAAGTTTTAATAACAATACAATGGACTTACTGACACGATTCTTCATATAATACTCTTTAAAAAAAGAAGATTTTGCTCCACATATACTTGTTATTAATTTCTGTGCATATTGAAAAATATTTTTTTGTAAGGAAGGGTATATATTATATTTGGAGTATTCTAATTGTCTATCAATCGAAGGTGCTAATAAACATCGTTGTTGTATAAACATAGGATCAAAACATATGGATCCTAAAAATAAATTTTTTGTATACCGACTAACTCTACAATATTCAGAATATTCCATATCTTCGAAAGATAAAATATTTTTAGAATCAGATAAAACAACAGTACCTTTTTGTAAACAAATATTTTGATTATGCATATTATTAATAAATTCTTTTTTTTCTAAACTATATATATTTAATTTATTGTTTAATTTATCTAAATCAAATATATGTAACCAATGACCAGTCTCAATAAATATATAATTAATAATGTTTATAATTATATTATTTGTAAGCATACTTGCATGTCTCAATCTTTCTTGAATGTAAATTGGCAAAATAGACCAAAATTTTATAGAATATATTTCACAAAAAATATATTGTATATAATCATGCTTAACAGCAATATCTATGTTATTTTTACAAGCATGAGAACGTAATAATACATTTTGATATTTCAATCTAGGTATAGGCAAGTTATTTAACAAAGCTATTTCACGAGATAAACCCCAAACAGAACGCAAATCTACTCTATTAAATGGAATAAAAAATTTCATTATATATTTATTTATACGTATATAGTAATTATAATTTAATCCAATTAAAGCGTTGTGTGTAAAAATAACAATATCATGATTATCCTGTTCTATTCCCAATAAATGATATGAACCAAAAGTACCATCTAATCTATTTTTCTTAACATTTGATGATATAAAATGCATATTTTTTTTCGAAATCAAGTTAGATAAAATAATTGATACTTTAGTCCCTACTAATAAATATTTTTTATCTTTGAATAAAATATAAATTTTCTTATCATAATATATACGTACTGTATATCTTATTAATTTTTTATCAGTGAAACACAATTGTTTACAAATAATTTGACCAATAATTGTGTTCTTGACATAAATCTGTTTATTAGAAATACATTCCGCTTCACAACCAAAATTTGTTAATTGCTCACATATCTGTGTACTTGAAATAGATGGATCAATCCAATTATGTAACCATTCTTCTCCAAACTTCATTAACATTTCTCACTATTATAAAATTGTTTTAAAAATCGTATATCGTTTTCAAAAAAATAACGAATATCAGAAACTGAATATTTTAACATAGCTATTCTTTCTACACCAATACCAAAAGCACAAGCTAAATACGTATTACTATCAATATTACAGTGTTTTAAAACATTTGGATGAACCATACCACATCCTAGTATTTCTAACCATTTCCCGTGTTTATCTTGAATATCCATTTCAGCTGATGGACAAGTAAAAGGAAAATATGAACTGCGAAAACGTACTTTTACATTTTTATTTAAAATTTTAATAATAAAATTTTCTAAAATCCATTTTAAATGTGAAAAAGAAATAGCAGTATCTACAATTAAACCTTCAACTTGATGAAACATAGGTGTATGCGTGTGATCGTAATCACGACGATATACTTTTCCGGGAACAATTGCGCGTATAGGAACAGAATATTTTTCTAAAATTCTAATTTGTACACTAGATGTTTGTGTTCGTAATACATGATTTTTATCAAACCAAAAAGTATCATTCATACTTTTAGTTGGATGATCATTCGGTATATTTAAAGCATCGAAATTATAATATGTACTCTCTATTTCTGGACCATAAAATGTTTTAAAACCTAAATAATTAAAAAATTTTTTAATTTCATTAATAATAATAGTGAGAGGATGTAAATTACCTTTTTCAATTTTTCTACCTGGTAGAGTACAATCCAAACAATATTTATTTTTTTGTTGATTTAATTGATTGTCCTGTAACTTCTTTTTTTTATAATTAATTTTGTCTTGAATTTTTTTTTTACAACTATTTAAAAAAACACTACACTGTATACGTTCTGAAATTTCCAGAGTAATTAATTTAGAAAAATAAGAGCATAAAATACTATTTTTTCCTAAATATTTTGATTTAAAATTATTAAGTGATGTAATATCATCTATTTTTTTTATTTCATACATAGCATGATATAAGATTTTTTGTATCGATTTATATATTTCTTGTTGTAGTTTCACGTGTATACCAATATATTTATTATATAAAATACATACAAAAAATAAAAATTTTTAATGTACACAGGGAGATTAATGATTCTCCCTCTGATAAATTTATAAAATTTTTTGTTAATTTATTGCAAATGTATAGAATCTTTTGAGCATTTTATTAATGCTTCAAATGCAACTTTATCATATATTGATGTTTCTGCTAACATTTTTCGATTAATATTCACGGAAGATATTTTTAGTCCGTGAATAAATCTACTATATGATAAATTATAATTCTGCGCAGCTGCATTAATTCTAATAATCCATAATTTACGAAAATTTCTTTTTTTATTACGTCTATCCCTGTAAGCATATTGTCCAGCTTTAATAACTGCTTGTTTTGCAACACGATATACTCGGGAACGTGCTCCATAATATCCTTTTGCTAAATTAATTATTTTTTTATGACGAGCGTGTGCAGTAACACCTCTTTTAACACGTGCCATTAAAAATCTCCTATATACATATTATCTATAAAAATACTCTTTTGAAATCAGAAATAAGGAAGAAAATTAGTAACCCTTGCATAATCCGATGAAGAAAGAATAATTTTTTTACGAAGATTACGTTTTTTGTTAGTACTTTTTTTAGTTAAAATATGACGTAAATTTGCTTGTTTACGTTTAAATTGGCCTGAAGCAGTTTTTTTAAATCTTTTAGCAGCACTACGCAATGTTTTAAGTTTAGGCATAAAAATTCCAAAATAAAAATATATTTTTATTAAAAATGTATACCAATTAGTAATATAATTTATCTTTTTGGAGATAACATCATTATCATTTGTCGACCTTCAATTCTTGTAGGAAAAGATTCAACATAAGTTAGTGTAGATAAATCATTTTTTAAACGATTTAACATATTTATACCAATATCCTTATGAGTCATCTCTCTACCTCTAAATCTCAAGGTAATCTTTATTTTATTACCGCCTTTTAAAAATCGTATTAAATTTCTTAATTTAACTTGATAATCACCTTCATCGGTATTTGGGCGAAATTTTATTTCTTTAATTTGAACAATCCTTTGTTTTTTTTTTTGTTTTTTTAAAGCTTTGTTTTTTTCGTATAAGAATTTACCATAATTCATAATACGACATACCGGGGGCTTAGAATTTGGACTGATCTCAACTAAGTCAAACCCGTTTATTTTAGCTTTTTCCAGTGCTTGATGGACACTAACAATCCCTAATGATTCGCCCTGTAAACCCGTTAATCGTACTTCAATAGAACGAATTTCATAATTAACGCGATACGAGCGAGATAATTGATTTTTTTTTCCGACTTTAATACTCTAGCCCTCCATTATAAAATCTTGAATACTACGATTTTTAATATTATTTGTAATATTTTTAATAAAAATGTCAATTGTAGATTTATATTGTTTATTACTAAATCTATTTCTTACTGTAATATACTTATTTTGTATTTCTTTATCTCCACATATTAAAATATATGGTATATTTTGCACAATAGAAGAACGAATTTTAAATCCAATACTAGTATTAGTTATATCAAAAATAACCCGAATATTATGTAATAATAATTTTTGCACAATTTTTTGTACATATGAAAAATGTAATGTAGAAACACCAATGACATTCACTTGAATAGGACACAACCATATCGGTAGTTTACCTCTAAATTCTTCAAGTAAAATTCCTATGAATCTTTCTATCGATCCTAATAAAGCCCTATGAATAATGATTGGATTTTTTTTTACATTATTTTTGTCAATATAATGAGCATTTAACTGTTGCGCTAAATAAAAATCTAACTGAATGGTTCCACATTGCCATCTTCTTTGTAAATTATCTTCTAAAGATATTTCAATTTTAGGACCATAAAAAGCTCCTTCTCCACTTTGATATTGAAATGATAAATTATTTTTTTTTAACACATACTCTAAATCTTTTTCTGCTTGATTCCATATTTGTTCACTACCAATCCTTTTTATAGGACGAGTAGAAAAATTAACAAAAATTTTTTTAAAACCAAAAGTATTATATAAGTTAAGTAATAAGCAAATACAATCATTTAACTCTTTTTTTATTTGTTCTTGAGTACAAAAAATATGAGCATCATCTTGAGTAAATCCACGCACTCGCATTAATCCATGTAATGAACCAGATGATTCTTGTCTATGACAACTTCCAAATTCAGAGATACGTATCGGTAAATCTTTATAAGACTGCAATTTATTTTTAAAAATTTGAACATGAGCCGGACAATTCATAGGCTTAATACAATATTCTCTATTTTCAGATTTAGTTACAAAAATAGATGTATTGTAATATTTCCAATGACCGCTTTTTTCCCATAAAGATTTATCAATAATAATAGGGCTTTTAACTTCTTCATAATGATGTCTAATTAAATAATCACGAATCAACTGTTCCAGTTGTCTAAAAATAACATATCCATTTTTATGCCAAAATATCATACCTGGTGATTCTTTTTGAATATGGTATAAATCTAATAATTTTGCAATTTTGCGATGATCTCTTTTTTTTATTTCTTTTGAAACAGATAAAAATTTTAATAACTGATGTTTTGATGTACAAATTACTACATGAATCCTTTGTAACATTTTATTATTCTTGTTACTATTCCAATAAGCTCCGGATACATCTTGTAAAAGAAAATTTTTACAAAACTTAATATTAGAAACTTGAGAATGATCATAAAATTCACAATAATCTTCATGATAACAAACATTAATAGTACTTTTACTACTGTGTTTTTTACGAATAATATCAATTTGATAAGTTTCATTGTTATTTTTTAAAAAATCTAAAAAATCTAATGTATCAACACGTTTAACAAATATTTTATAAGCAGTAGAAATTTTTTCTAACATTCGTTTAGAAATTTCGTGTAGGTCCTTTTTTCTTAATACATACGACATATCAATATCACAATGAAACCCAAATTCAGTTATACATGAATTAGCTATTTTAACATCCAACCATATATCTTTTAATACACGATGTAATAGCTGAATACAAGACCTTTTTACTTGAGAAAGAAATTTTTGATTGTTGTCATCAATCATAATGATTGTTGAATTTTTAGATATAATAGTATTCAGAGTAACTAATTTATTATTTACTAAACCTGCTACAAAACTTGATGTATGCGTAGGATAAAAATCTTCCAAAATTTTTTTTACAGTAACTGTTTTAGTATAACTTTTATCAACTCCGTTGCACGATATAACAATCGGCATATTTAATCCTTATAAAATTCATGTTGTATCAAATATATATCTATTTAAAATAAATATTATATAACTTTAAAATATTCTAAATAATATCTATGTTTGGTATGAATTAAAAAATAATCAAAAAAATATCTATAATATTCTATGGCATGTATGAAAATTATTTAAAACGAATTGCAACAGATTTGAATAATTGTTGTACTAGTAATAAACTATCATCCCAACCTAAACAAGAATCTGTTATAGATTGACCAAATTTTAAATTTTTTATATCACCCAAATTTTGAGAACCTTCGTTTAAAAAACTTTCAATCATAACACCAGATATAGCAGTAGATCCATTATAAATCTGACGTGAAACAGAATCTGAAACAACTAATTGTTGTTGATATTTTTTCAGAGAATTAGCATGACTAAAATCTATGATTAAATGTTCTGGTAAATTAAACATTTGTAATTTCTTAATAGCGTTTTTAATATCTGCTTTATGATAATTAGGTACTTTTCCTCCACGCATAATAATATGAGCACAAGAATTTCCAGTAGTATGATAAATTACAGTTTTTCCTTGTTGATTCGGAGATAAAAACAAGTGACTAGCAGTAGCCGAACGAATTGCATCTACTGCAATTAAAATATTTCCATCTGTTCCGTTTTTAAAACCGATAGGACATGGTAAATAAGATGCTAATTCCCTGTGAACTTGACTTTCTGTAGTACGTGCTCCAATAGCGCCCCAACTAATCAAATCGAAAATAAACTGACTGACTGTAGAATCTAAGAATTCTGTAGCAGTTGGTACACCTAATTTATTAATTTCTAACAATAATTTCCTAGATATAGCTAAACCTTCATTTACATTTAAACTACCATCTAAATCAGGATCAGAAATTAAACCAGTCCAACCTAAAACAGTGCGTGGTTTTTCAAAATATGTTCTCATTACAATTTCTAAAAACTTAGAATATTTTTTACGTAACATTTGTATTTTTTTTGCATATTCAATAGCAGAAACAGGGTCGTGAATAGAACACGGACCTATAATTACTAATAAGCGTTTATCTTTACCCAATAGAATATTTTTTATATTATTGCGCGTAGACCAAATTAAATCATATACATCTGGTGTCACAGGATAACGATTAAACAAAACTAATGGAGTAATTAGAAATCCATTACTTTGCGCATTAACTAATTCATTTTTTTTTTTCATCTTATTCTCGATATAATTTTACAAAAATTTAAATTTATATTAAAAAACAATTCATTGTAATATTTATAAAACATGTTTAATATATTTAATATATTTAAAAATAAAATACTGTAAATAATATATATTAGCAAGAGTTACTATTTATAAAAATTGTTAATACAAATATTGTATTTTAAATAACTATATAATAACATATTCAAATCGTGTAATAAAAAATTAATAAAACTAAATAATGTTAAATCATAAATTTTTAATATTACCGATATATATATACCATAAAAACACAAATAATTATCTAAATGTAAAATAGCATATTTAATTGAATAAACATTATTACATTTTAAACAATGATTTATTATAAAATAAAATTAGCTATTTACCAAATAAATAAAAAAAATTCAAAAAAATTTTTAAAATATTTATACTATTTATTTAAAATAAAAAATAATTATTTAAATATATATTAAAAAAAAAAAAAAAAAAAAACAATCATTGTATCTAAAATAATCTAAAAATACTTTTTATTTAATACTTATAAATACATAAATTAAAATTACTATTTACATATTTACATAAAAATAATATACTTATATTTAATTTTAAAAATCAAATAAAAAATTATATTTAATTTTTAAAATAAATTCTTTCAGGAAAAAGTATAATAATGAACATCACGATACAAAAAAATACAAAAAAAACTGTACCTATTCAGTTAACTAAAAAAGCAAAAAAACAAATATTATTTTTATTAAAAAAAAATAAAAATAGTTACGGGATTAAAATAAAATTGAAAAAATCAGGATGCGCTGGATTTAAATATATCTTAAAACTAGAAAAAAAAATAAATAATTCAGATTGCATCTATATAATAAAATCTATTAAGTTTTTCATTCCCAAAAAAATAATATCCCAGTTATATACTACTATAATAGATTTTTCTACAACAGAATTAAATTCTTCTTTTACTTTTAAAAACAGTAAACATACCACTATATGTGGGTGCGGAGAAAGCTTCAATATCTAAAATATTGAAACTTAAGATTTATAAAAATTTTTATAATACAAACATCATATTTCCCAAAAAATCAAAACATAATTTTTTTTTCCTCTACATAACAATGTATATTTATTAAATAAAAAATCTGATTGAACAAAAAAATAATCTTTTTTATCTTGTATTTTTCCGTTTATACGAATTGCACCGGAAAGTATCATATTACGAGCTTGATTTAAAGAAGTAGATAAATTAGTTTTAACTAAAATGTGTGGTAAATCCAAATAACTATTACAAACAATAGAGGGAATACCATCTTGAATAAGTTGTTTACAATCATTTTCTGTAATATCCTGTTTGGATCCTTGACCAAATAAAAAATATATAATACGTTGCACAGCTTTTAAAGCATTTTTTCCATGTACAAATTTAGTTAAAAACTCTGCTAAAAAAATTTTTTTATTTCTTAAATTATTAATATCATTAGTATTATTAAATATTGTATTTAATTCTTTAATATTGATAGAAGTAAATAGATTAATAAAATTATTTATGTCATTATCTGAAACATTAATCCAAAATTGATAGAATTTATATGGACTGGTTTTTTTAGAATCTAACCAAATAGTATGATTGCCTGTTTTTCCAATTTTTTCTCCATTAAACGTAGTTAACAATGGATTAGTTATACCAAAAACCTCTTTTTGATATAATTTTTTAATTAACCGTATACCAGATAAAATATTTCCCCATTGATCTGATCCACCAACCTGCACAGTAACACCATATTTTTTATATAAAATAGAAAAATCATATGCTTGTAATAGACTATATGAAAATTCTGTAAAAGACATACCAATTTGTTCTTCAGTCAACCTTTTCCTTACCGATTCTTTATGAATCATATTATTAATAGAAAAATATATACCGATTTTTCTTAAAAAAAACAACATTGAAATATCCTTAAACCAAGAATAATTATTCAATATAATAACTTTATTGTTAATACAATTATTGTTATTAAAAAAAAATAACAGCTGTTTTTCTAAACAAATTTGATTAAATTGTAAAAAATCTCGAGAATATTTTGGTCGTTTACTCATCCTAAAACTCGGATCTCCTACTATACCCGTAGCACCTCCAATTAAAATAACAGGAGTATGACCAAATTCTTGAAAATATTTTAAACATAAAATTGGTAATAAGTGACCTACGTGTAGGCTACTAGCAGTAGGATCAAATCCACAATATAAACGAATATTTTTTTGTTGTATATGTTTATATAAATTTTTTTTGCTAAAAATTTGAGAAAAAAAACCTTTTTCATTTAAAAAATCTAAAATGTTACTTTTTTTTATCATCCTAATAACCTGTAAATATTGAATATTAATAATAAATATCATTTATATACAAAATATAAAAAATAAAAATTAAACCATAATAATAATCACGTATTAAATAATAAATCATACTCATAAATTATGAAAAAAAATACATAATAATGTTTAATACTAGACATTGTCTATATTATTTAATTATTTAATAATTTTATAATGATATTCACACCATATCTTAATAATACATATTGAACATTTGGGAGATAAAGATCGACAAAAATACCGTCCGTGTAATCCAAACCAATTATGAAGACGAGATTGAAATTTAACAGGCACGCACTGATACAGTTTATTTTCTACATGATAAGGAGATATACCGTTCGCAAAATTAGTACGATTAGATACTCTAAATACGTGTGTATCTACAGCAATAAAATTTTTTTTTGAAACAATATTTAAAAATAAATTTACAGTTTTTCTCCCTACTCCAGGTAGTAATAATAATTTATCTTTATTCATAGGTATATTTTCATTATATATCTTCTTTAAAATTCGACAAGTTTTAATAATTGCTAAAGATTTTTTGTTAAATAATCCTACCGGTCGAATGATCACCTTTAATTGATCATAACCTAACTTTAGTATATCTGATGGTTTATGTATATACAAAAATAATTTTTTAGTCACTTTATTGACTTGTATATCAGATGATTTAGCAGATAAAATAATAGAAATCAGCAATTCAAAATATGTCTTATACTTCAATTTAATTTTTAAGTTTGAATAATGTTGTTCAAACTTTTTTAAAATAATCAAACGTTTATTTTTATTCATATTTTAAAAAATATTTTAAATATTTTATCTCAATAATTTATGAAATATTTCAAAATTATATAATTATATAATTATATATATTTTTTATATATATATTATTACTGTGGTTTATGATACCATTACTATACTATAAAATATAATTTTTAATTATTATTTAATTATTATACAATATAGTATATTTGTTTGTATATTATTTGATGTACTATTATATATATTATATACGTTCGTAACTCAATGGTTAGAGTGCTACTATGACATAGTAGAAGTTAGTGGTTCAAATCCACTCGAACGTAGAAAATGTTGATATTAAATATGTTTATAAAAAAATTATTCTTAAAATATCCTCAACAAAAATATTTTTTGTTAGCTTTGAGCGGAGGAGTTGATTCTATAGTATTATTACATCAACTATTAAAATATCAAAAAAAATTTAAATACATAAAAATTCGCGCTATACACATAAATCATAATTTATATTCACACTCTTTATACTCACAAAAACATTGCGAAAATATCTGTAAACAAAAAAAAATACATATTATTGTAGATAACATCCATATACCAAAACATAATAGGTATGGTGTTGAAGGTTATTCAAGAATAAAAAGACTTGAAATTTTCAAAAAACATATATTGTTAGAAGAAATATTACTAACAGCACATAATCTTAACGATCAATGTGAAAATCTTTTCTTATCTCTTAAAAGAAAAAGCGGTATAAATGGTTTATCAGGAATGAAATATAGTTCTGTATATCGTGGAATAAAAATAGTAAGACCTTTGATTTTAACACCAAAAAAAACAATTATATCTTGGGCAAAAAAAAAAAATCTGTTGTGGATAGAAGATCAGTCTAATGAACTTATACAATACGATAGAAATTTTTTAAGAAAAATGATTTTATCAAAAATATATAAAAAATGGCCAAATTTTTTGAAAAATTGTACTACAAGTATGCACATACTTACTAAAGATCAAAAATCATTAAATTTTTTTGTTTTATATTTTTTAAAAAAAAATACTTTTTCTGATGGATCATTGTCTTTATTAAATTTTAAAAACCTCACAAAAGAGGCCCGGTATTCTATTTTAAAACAGTGGTTTAATCAAAATAGTGGTAACCAAACTACATACCATGTATTACATAGAACATATAAAGAAATTATTAATAATAAAAACTATTATGATAAAAAAATAATTTTTTGTAACTCCGAAATAAGACGATTCAAAAATACAATTTATTACATTTATCCTGATAAAAATATTGCACATAAAATACTTTATTGGAAAAAAATAAACACAATTTTAAAACTACCAAAAAATTTAGGAATTTTAATACCTTGTAAAAAAAAAAAACAAAAACAAATACAAGATATTTATAAAATTCCTTATCCTCCAAAAAATGTATTAGTCAGCATTCGTTTTCATATTAAAAAAAACTACATAAATAATGAAAAAGAAAAAAAAATTAGCATAAAAAAAATTTGGCAAAAATATAACATACCTCCTTGGTTAAGAAATACAATACCTTTATTGTTTTATAATAATAAATTAATTGCCGCTATTGGAATATTTACAATTCAAAGGGTATCTATTAATTCTTTAAAATATATAAAAATTATATGGATGAATCGTATCTTGTAAATATTAACTATATTTGTGACAAAAAATCATCAATACTACTAATTTTAATACGTTTGTATAAACAAGAAAATTTGTTAATTTTATGGTTAATAAGAGGTTTACGAATATTTTTCCACATTAACGATGTATTTAAAAAATATTCTACATTAGCTGCTAAAATAGGCATAATAGGTTTTAAAAAAATCATTAATATTCTAAATAAATTAATACCTAAAGAACAAATATTATGAACTTTCTGTTTATTAAGTATATTTTTTATTAATATCCATGGTTTTTTATCAGTAATATATTTATTAGCTAGATCGGATAAACATCTAATCTTTTGTATTACTAAAGAAAATTTTCTATTTTCAAATAATTTTTCAATATCTAATGCAGAATTAATAAATTTTTTATATATTGTTGATGTAATTACATTGTTAGATAAAAAATTATAAAAATATTTTTCTAAAAAAGAAGCGTTGCGCGAAGCTAAATTAATTATACTATTTACAATATCAGAGTTAATTTTATGTGCATAATCATATAAATTCATGTCTATATCTTGAATTGTATTAGATAATTTCGAAGAAAAATAATATCGCAAAGAATCAGAATCAAAATAGGATAACCATTTACTAGCAGTTATCATAGATCCTTTTGACTTAGATAATTTTAATCCTTTAAATGTCAAATAACCATGCGCGAATATTTTTGTAGGTTTCCTATAACCATATCCCTCCAATATGGCTGGCCAAAATAGAGCATGAAAATAAATAATGTCTTTACCAATGAAATGATACAGTTCATGTTTAGAATTTATTGACCAATAATCATCAAAATTTATATCTTGATTCATATTACATAATTCTTTAAAACAACTAATATATCCAATAGGAGCGTCCATCCATACGTAAAAAAACTTGTCAGTATAGTTAGGAATTGAAAATCCAAAATATGGTTTATCTCTAGATATATTCCAAGAATTCAAATGACCAGATAACCATTCATTAATTTTGTTAAAAACAGATACTTGTAAAACATCGGAATTAACCCATTTTTTTAAAAAATTTTCAAAAGAAGATAATTTAAAAAATAAATGATTAGAAAATTTTTTTTTCAAAGGTGATTGCGATAACTCGGAAGTAGCATTCAATAATTCAGTTGCATCATAAATAGATCCGCAAACATCACAATTATCACCATATTGATTTTTAGATTTACATCGTGGACACGTACCTTTAATGAATCGATCTGAAACAAACATCTTAAAACGTGTATCATATAATTGAATAATTTTCTTTTCTTTAATAAAATTTTTTTTTAATAAATGATTATATATTTTTATACAAAAATTTTTATTAATTACACTATGTGTAGATGAATAATTATCATGAACTATAGAAAACTGTAAAAAATCTTTTTTATGCTTTTTTTGTACATCATTAATTAATTGATCAGGACTGATTTGCAATTTTTTTGCTTTTAACATAATTGCAGTACCATGTGTATCGTCTGAACAAATAAAAATAACTGAACGATTTTGCATGCGAAAATATCGAACCCAAATATCTGCTTGAATTTGTTCTAATAAATGCCCTAGATGTATATCTCCATTAGCATATGGAAAAGCACATGTTACCAACATTTTGTTAATAGAAGATTTCATAAATAACCATAATTATAAAATAAGATAAATCAATATCATATAAAAACTATAGAATAATGAAGAATCCTGCAATTTCTAAAAAATTTATGCCTGTAACTATAGACACAAAAGTATACTTGTGTACATATTATATGTTCGCAAAATAAATAACTATAAAATTTCTTTACAAAAATCTAATCACATAAAGATATGCAATAAAAAAATATAAAAACTAACATTTATATTTCTAAAACATAAAATGAAAAATAATATAATAATTTTACTAATCTAAGACCAATTAGTATGAAATGTGCCAGATTGATCAATTCTTTGGTATGTATGAGATCCAAAGTAATCTCTCTGTGCCTGTATTAAGTTAGCAGAAGAATTCACAGTACGATATCCATCGTAATATGATAACGCACTGGAAAAAACTGGTACAGATATTCCATTTTGTACTGCTATAGAAATGATATTGCGCAAAGATACATGATAAGCATTGCTGATCTCCTGAAATATAGGGGAAAATAACAAATCAATTAAATCATTATTTTCATTATATGATGTTACAATATTATTTAATAAATCTGCTCTGATAATACATCCAGAACGAAAAATTTTAGCAATATTATAAAATTGTAAATTCCAATGATAATGCTGAGAAGCTGTCTTAATTAAAAAGAAACCTTGTGCATATGAAATAATTTTTCCTAAATATAAAGCTTTTCCTAGATCACTAATAAATGCTTCTGTATTAAAAGATTTATCTAGAGATATTTTAGGTCCAAATAAAATTGTCGATGCAATCATTCTATTAACTTTCATAATAGATAAATATCTAGAAAAAACAGATTCTGCAATTACAGAACAAGGAGCGTGCAGTTCTAAAGCACTTTTAGCTGTCCATGTTCCTGTACCCTTACTAGAAGCAGAATCTAAGATAGAATCTAAAATAAAATTTCCATCTACATCTTTTTTACACAAAATTTTTTCTGTAATTTCTATTAAATAACTACATAATTCTCCCTTATTCCATTTTTTAAATACATTAGATATGTCAATATTATTCATGCCAATTAAATTTTTCAACAAAGAATATGTTTCTGCAATTAATTGCATATCACTATATTCAATACCATTATGAACCATTTTTACATAATGTCCAGATCCATCTGGACCAATATATTGTACACATGCTTCTTTATTATATTTAGCAGAAATATTTTCAAAAATTGGAGCTACTACAGTATATGCTTCCTTGGTTCCTCCAGGCATAATGGCAGGACCATACAGGGCTCCTTCTTCACCACCTGATATTCCAACACCTAAAAAGTGAATAGATTTTTGTTTTAAAAAATTAAATCTTCTAATAGTATCAATATAAAATGAATTTCCACCATCAATGATTATATCATCAGATTGTATATAAGATAATAAAGTTTGTATTATTTCATCTACAGGAGATCCAGATTGAATCATTAGTAAAATACATCGAGGTTTACGAATAGAATTTACAAATTCTTTTATAGATAAATACGGAAATACTTTTTTAATAGGTTTTTCTGATAAAGATTTCATGATCATATTATTAGATCGATTAAATACTGACACTGTATATCCAGTATTAGCAATATTATATGCTAAATTTTTTCCCATAACTCCCATTCCAATAACACCAATATCATGATTAGACATATATATCCTTAAAAGTAAATTTACAAAAAATTTCATACACAATTTTTTATAAATGTTTAATATTATTTACAAATATTAAATATTATTTTTTAGCTCTACATTTTAAATTTTTTATAATTAATTGAAAATCTATATCTATGTATTGTAACAAAACCAATAAATGAAACAACAAATCAGATGATTCATTAATAACATTAACAGAATTTTTTTCTAAAAAGGCTATGATTACTTCAATTGATTCTTCACCAATTTTCTGAGCAATTCTATGTTTACCAGCAGAAAACAAATCATTAACATAAGATTTATTGGTAATATTTTTTTTTCTTAATTTAATAATATTTTCTAATTGTAAAAGAAAAGAGTATATTGGTTGTGAAGATTCAAAACAACTGAATCTATTTAAGTGACAAGTATTTCCTGTGGGTTTAACCTGTACTAAAATAACATCACGATCACAATCTGTTGTTAATCTTTGTACATATAAAAAATTTTTAGAAGTTTCTCCTTTAACCCATAAACGTTTTTTTTTTCGAGAATATAAAGTAAATAGCTTATTTTTAAAAGTATGTATACATGCGGATTGATTCATATATCCAAACATCAAAATTTCTCCTGAAATATAATGTTGAGCAATCGCAGGTATCATATTTTTAAATTTCTTCCAATTTAAGTTTTTTATATCATCATAGGTTAA
>JBPBPJ010000001.1:0-13528 GCA_050954235.1 Janthinobacterium lividum
AGACAAATCAGAGCATAAAAATGCTGCAACATTTCCTACTTCTCGTGTAGTTATATTCGTACGTAATGGAGAATTTTTTCTGTTTTTTTTTATAATTTTATAAAAATTTTTTATTCCATAAGCCGAAGTAGTTTTTATAGGTCCTGCTGAAATTGCATTTACTCGTATGTTTTTTTTTCCTAAAGAAAAAGATAAATATCTAACATTTGCTTCTAACGAAGCTTTTACTATACCCATTATATTATAATATGGAACATATTTAATAGAACCAATGTATGATAATGTTAAAATAACTGATTTATTGTTAAGAAAAATTTCAGCTTCTTTAACTATTGCTACTAAACTAAAAGAATTAAGTTCATGTGCATTTAAAAAATCCTTGCGATTAATTATTTTAACATAATTTTTATTTAACTGTATTTGAGGTACATATGCTATAGAATGTACAATTCCATCGAAAGTACCCCATATTTTATGTAAATTTTTAAATAGTTTTTTTATCGATTTATCTGAATTTAAATCACATGCTAAAATAATTTTAGAATGAACTTGTTTTGCTAAATACTCAATCTTTGTTTTTGACTTTATATCATGATATGCAAAAGCTAGTTTGGCTTGTTGTTTATGCATTGCAATTGCAATTCCCCAAGCAATAGAAAAATGATTTTTTATACCAAAAATCAAAATTTTCTTATTTTTTAAAAAAGCCATATATTCAAATATACCTATTATTTTATTAATGATGAAATATTTTTAATATTAGTAAAAAGAAAATTATATATTGATATATTATACAATTAATTGATTTTTGTATTAAAAAAATATTTATATAGTTTAAATAATAAAAATTATTTATAACTATATTATATGTTTTAAATGTTTTATTTTTAAAATATATAAATGTTAATAATATAATTAAATATATATTTAATAATTTTAAAATAATTAATTTTAATAGTATATGTAAATATTATTATTCTACTTATGGTAAGTATTGTATTCTTTTATGTATAATGGCTCCACCCATACACTGATTATGGTTATAAAATACTGCTGATTGTCCAGGTGTAATACGTGCTATGGGTTTAGTAAATATAACACAAGTATTTTTATTTGTTTTATTAATATAAATAACACAATTTACTGGACAGCCTTGATGTCTAATTTGTACCATGCATTGTAAATTACATTTATATAATTTATAATTAATCCAATAAATTTTTTTTGTTAAAAATCCATATGATAATAAATAAGGATTTCCTGCTCCTTGAACCACAAAAATAATATTTAATTCAATGTTTTTTTTAACTACATACCAAGGATATGTATTTTTGTTTTTTTTTCCTCCTATTTTTAATCCTTTTCTTTGACCAATTGTATAATATTCATAACCGTAATGTAATCCTAAAAATTCTCCAGACATTGTTAATATTTTTCCTATTTTATAAGGAATATATTGATTTAAAAATAATCTAAATTTCTTAGGTTGAATAAAACAAACTCCAGTAGAATCTTTTTTTTGATGTACACATAATTCTATTTTTTTTGCTAATTTTCGTATTTTTGGTTTTTTTATATTTGCTAGAGGAAAAATAATTTTTGGTAAAATATTTAATTTTAAAGTATATAAAAAATAACTTTGATCTTTATTCAAATCTTTAGCTCTATATAAGTAGTATTTATTTTTTTTTTTTTTAATTGAAGCATAATGACCGGTTGCAAAATAATCAGCTTTTAGTTGTTCTAACGCAAAATTTAAACAAATATCAAATTTTATTATTTTATTACATAATATATCGGGATTTGGGGTGTAACCTTTTTTATATTCTACAATAAATTTTTGAAATACTTTTTCCCAATAATCTAAAGAAAAATTAATAGTGTGTAATTTAATACCTAGTTTTTTACATACTAATTTAGTGTCAGATAAATCAATTTTAGAAGAACAATAATTACTAGAATCATTTTCTTCCCAATTTTTCATAAATATACCTTCTACATCATATCCTTTTTTTAATAATAACCACGCTGAAACTGAAGAATCTACTCCTCCAGACATAGCTAAAACAACTTTTTTTTTTTTCATTTTAATTTTATAACACCAAATTAGTTTTATTCGAAAATATATGTATATATATAGATAAAAGTTGTTACATATAAAAAATGTTTTTTTAAATTTATTAATTTAATCTATTTAAATAAAATTACCAAATAAATAAAATTTTCCTATATATTATATATAATATATATATCATATTTTATATAGTTTTTATATTATATATGATATATAAAAATTTATTAAAAATATTTGATTAAAATTATTGCTAAATAACTATATTTATTCTGAATACATAATTGATAACATTAACATTATAATAGATAATACATGGGTTATATTATGAAATATATAAGAAATTTTTCTATTATTGCTCACATAGATCACGGAAAATCTACTTTATCTGATCGATTAATACAAACTTGTGGTGGTTTATCTAAAAGAGAAATGTCAGAACAAGTTTTAGATACTATGGATTTAGAACGAGAACGTGGTATTACAATTAAAGCGCAAAGCGTAACAATTGATTATGTTTCTAAAGAAGGAAAAAAGTTTTGTTTAAATTTTATTGATACACCCGGACATGTAAATTTTGCATATGAAGTTTCAAGGGCATTATCAGCATGTGAGGGTGCATTGTTATTAGTAGATGCTGCGCAAGGTGTTCAAGCACAAACTGTTGCAAATTGTTATAATGCTTCAAAGATGAAGTTATCTATTTTACCTGTTTTAAATAAAATTGATTTACCTAATTCTTGTCCAAATAAAGTGCGTAAGGACATAGAAGATATAATTGGTATTTCTACTAAAAATATTGTTTTTTGTTCTGCAAAAACAGGTTTAGGAATACCAGAATTATTAGAAAAGATTATAACTGTTATTCCAGCTCCTGAAGGAAGTTGTAATAATCCTTTACAGGCACTAGTAATTGATTCTTGGTTTGATAAATATCTAGGTGTAGTATCCTTGATACGTGTAAAAAATGGTGTTATAAAAATAAAAGATAAAATTCTTATTATAAGAACTAAACAAGTTTATCAAGTAGATCAATTAGGTGTATTTACACCGAAAAGAATTTTAAAATCAGTATTATCATGTGGAGAAGTTGGTTGGATGATTTGTGGTATTAAAAATATACGATCTATATTGGTAGGAGAAACAATTACATTATTAATAAATCCTGCTAAAGAATTACTTTTAGGTTTTAAAAAAATTAAACCTAAAATATATGCAGGTTTATTTCCTGTACAAAATAATCAATATAATCAGTTTAAGGATGCTTTAAAAAAACTACAATTAAATGATTCTTCTTTATTTTATGAATTAGAAAATTCACAAGCATTAGGTTTTGGTTTTAGATGTGGTTTTCTAGGAATTTTACATATGGAGATTATTCAATCTCGTCTAGAAAGAGAATATAATATACAAATAATTATAACAGCGCCTACAGTGGTATATGAAGTAATTATTCTAAAAAATAAAAAAAAAGTTTATTTAGATAATCCTGTTAAATTTCCCAATTTTAATTACATTTATGAAATTAGAGAACCAATAGCATTTTGTAATATTTTAACACCTGTTAAATATATAGGAGAAATTATCAATTTATGTATTAAAAAAAGAGGTATACAAAAAAATTTAATATATCATAATACTCAAACTATCATTCAATATGAAATTCCATTATCTGAAGTTATTTTGAATTTTTTTGATCAGTTAAAATCCATATCCAGTGGATATGCTTCATTAGAATACAGTACTATTGGTTTTAAAAAAAGTGATTTAGTTAAAATTGATATTTTAATTAATTCTATTAAAATTGATGCGTTATCATCCATATGTCATAGAAAAAATTCTGTTTTTCTTGCAAAAAAAATGATAGAAAAAATAAAAAAAATAATACCTAGACATCAATTTAATGTACCAATTCAAGCTTCTATTAATAATAATGTTATTTCTCGAGTTAATATTATTCAACTTAGAAAAAATGTATTGTCTAAATGTTATGGGGGTGATATTAGTAGAAAAAAAAAATTATTACAGAAACAAAAAAAAGGAAAAAAAAGAATGAAAATAATAGGGAATGTTAAAATTCCTCATGAAATATTTTTTTCGATATTACAATTAGATTAAAAATTATATGGAAGAAAAATATATGAAATTTTTAAATAAATATATATTTATTATTATAATCGGAATATTAGGTATTTTATGGATATTATATAACATAAATATTATTTATAATATATTTTTAAAAAAAAAAAAAAAAATATATACAAACAAATTATTAAGCCAATTATGCCAAATATTTCCGTTAATAGTTTTTATTATTAGTACTAGACTATTTTTTTATGAACCTTTTACTATTTCATCAAATTCTATGTATCCAACATTATTTACAGGTGATTGTATTATCGTACAAAAATTTTCTTGTTTTAAAAATAATATGTATAATAAGAAAATTGAATTTAAAAAATATATACCTATTAGAAATGATGTTATAGTATTTCAATATCCAAATTATATACAAAAAAATTATATTAAACGTATTATAGGTATGCCAGGAGATACAATCATGTATCATCCTTTTACAAAAAAATTATATGTTATAAAACATAGAAATATAGAATATACAAATTTTTTCCGTGATAGACCCCTTTCTAGGCCGGATAAGATTCCTGATCTTGTTTACTCTCGATATAGTTATGAAAATATAGGTACATACAGATGTTTACAAAGAGAATTGTATCAAGAAAAAATTTGTAATTATACACATAATATAATAATCACGCATGGAATAAAAAATTTTGTATATAAACCATATAATTGCAAAAAAAAATGGATGTGGATTATTCCTAAAAATAAATATTTTGTAATTGGTGATAATAGAGATCAAAGTTCAGATAGTAGATTTTGGGGTTTAATTTCAAAAGAAAATATTATAGGAAAAGCAAAATATGTGTGGTGTAATGTACACTACACTAATAAAAATTGGTGGAATACAATACTTTTTAATAGGATTTTTAAAAAAATTCAATAAAATTATTATAAATATAAAATCAAATAAAACAATTTTTATTACAAAAATATTAATTATTTTTATTTTTAATCGGTGTTATATGAATGTAACAGTAATGAACAAATTACAACAATTTATTGGCTATACATTTACTAATGTATCTTTATTAAAACATGCTTTAACACATAGAAGTGCTAGTATAAAACATAACGAAAGATTGGAGTTTTTAGGAGATTCTATTTTAAGTTTTGTTATAGCAAAAGCTCTATATCATCATTTTCCTAAAGTAAATGAAGGAGGTATGAGTCGAATGCGTGCAACTTTAGTAAGAGGTAACACGTTAGCAGAAATTGCATCTGAATTTTCTTTAGGAAATTATTTAAAATTAGGTCATGGAGAAAAAAAAAGTGGAGGATTTAAGAGAGAATCCATATTAGCAAATGCGATTGAAGCTGTAATAGCTAGTATATTTTTAGATAGTAACATTTATACTGTAGAAAAAATAGTATTACAGTGGTACAAAAATCGTTTTATGAAAATGAATCCTGTAGGAACCAAAAAAGATCCTAAAACTCGATTACAAGAATTCTTACAATCTAAACATTTTCCTTTACCTATATACAACATAGGTCAAATATGTGGTGCAGCACATAACCAAATTTTTACTATTTATTGCAAAGTAAATGGATTATCAGAGATACTAATTGGAATCGGAGCTAGTCGAAGAAAAGCTGAACAAGATGCTGCTCAAAATGCATTAATTCGATTGGAGGTAGAATAGTATATTTATGAAACAAGATACTTTTTTTGGTAAAGTATTAATAGTTGGTCGAACTAATGTAGGTAAGTCTACTTTATTAAATCAATTTATAACATCTAATATTTCTATTACATCACGTAAACCTAATACTACTCAATTACATATAACAGGTATTTATACGTCTAATGTAATACAATTTGAATTAATTGATTCTCCAGGGATACAAATTGGTAATAAAAACTATTTGGATAAAAAAAAATTACGTGATACTTATAATTTGATTCAAGAAACAAATGTTATTATTTTTATGATTACCGGTTTTGTATGGACTACACAAGAACAAAAATTATTAGAATACATTAAAAAAAACAATGATAAATATATAATAGTAATTAATAAAATTGATAAAATTAAAAATAAAAAATCATTGCTACCTTTTATTTTTAAAATAAGTCAGTTAATTGGAAATCATGAAATTTTTTTAATTTCAGCTAAAAAAAAAATGTATTTAGAAAAGTTAATAACCTGTATTAATAAGAAACTACCAATATCACAACATAAATATTTAAATGATGTGAAAACAACTTGTACTAAAAAATTTTTAACCGCAGAAATAATTAGAGAAACTTTAATAAATCTTTTAAATCAGGAATTAGTGTATGCTTTCACCGTATCAATATATCATTTATATCAAGATGCAAACAAAAGATATATTATCGAATGTATAATTTTTATTAAAAATATACATCATAAAAAAATAATTATTGGATCTAGAGGAAAAAAAATAAAACAATGTTATCGTATATCACGATATAAATTGGAAAAATTATTTAAGGAATATATTTTTTTAAAAATACAAGTAAAAATCAAATAAATTATAGTTTAGAATATTAATATTAGAGGAAATCATGGCAATTATTGGTATTGGAATAGATTTAGTGAGTATAATACGTTTTAAAAAATTGATTTTTTTTTATGGTCTTGCAATACCTAATAAAATTTTATCACAAAAAGAATTGATAGAATATAATATATATTATAATAAAGAAAAATTTTTATCTACAAGATTTTCTGCAAAAGAAGCAATAGCTAAGGCTTTGAATGTAGGGATTTATAAAAATATGTTTTTTAAAAACTGTGAAATTATATGTAATTCATGTGGAAAATTAGTTGTTCGTATGTATGGTTTTTTAAAAAAAAAATTGAAAAAATTAAAAGTTAAAAATATTTTTTTAAGTGTTACAGATTCATTAGAATATACTCAATCTATTGTCATAATAGAAAATTAGAAAAAACAACTATCTTTTTTTTTTAAAAAAATCTTTTAATAAATTTGAGCATTCATTTAATAGAATGCCAGATTTAATTTCTTGTATATGATGTTTTATATTTTGAATATACAGTAAATTCATAAAAAAAGAAAAATTATATTTTGTAAAACTGTAGGAACCATAAACTACTTTGCATATTCTAGAAGATATAATAGCTGAAGAACACATTAAACACGGTTCGTGTGTTACATATAAAACTGTATTATATAGTCTGTAATTTCTTAATATACTACCTCCTCTTCGTATTACTAAAATTTCAGCATGAGCACTTACATCGCAAAGAGAAATGCAAGAGTTCCGTGAAGAACTTACAAGATTGTTATCTTTAACTAAAACAGATCCAATAGGTATTTCCCCTTTATTTTTAGCATAATGAGCTTGTTTTAATGCTTTCTTCATCCAATAATTGTCAATATTAATTGTATTCATAAAATTTTTTTAAAAAAATACCTTAATTATTTTTTTTTTTTAAAGATATTCTTTTAAATATAGTAGATTGCTCTATTTTCCAAGAATTATTTTTTTTTTCTAATCTCTTATCTCTGTGTGATTTGCCTTTTGCTATTCCTATTTTAATTTTACACCAAGATTTATGCCAAAATAATTGTATAGGAACAACTGTATAACTTTTTTTTTGTATATAATTAATTATTAATTCTATCTCTTTTTTATGCAGTAATAATTTTCGAATACGATCTGATTTACATAAATAGGAATTTACAATAGTATTTAAAGGTTGAATATGCACCCCAATTAAATATATTTCATTATTATTTATGTTTATATATCCAGAAGTAAGTTGTACACGACCTACACGAATAGATTTAACTTCCCATCCTTGTAAAACAATACCGGATATAATAGTTTTTTGTATGTAAAAGTTATATTTAACTTTTTTATTTAAAAAGACTTTTTGTTTTTTTGGTTTTTTTTGTATATATTTCAATATATATTCCTTTATTTTAATTGAATTAAAATATTTTATTTAAAAATATAGTAAATCAAAAAAATAATTATGTACATAAATATTGTTTTATTTTATTTTAGAAACTGAAACTAAAGCTGGTCTTAATAATCTATTTTGTAATAAGTATCCTTTTTGTATAATATTAGCAATATAATTATTTTTATATTTTTCAGAAAAATCAATAGATATAGCCTGATGTAAATTAGGATCAAAGGGTATATTAATAGAATCAATAACTGAAATATTATATTTTACAAAAAAAGATGAAAAATTTTTTTGTATTTTTTTTAAAAATATATAAATATCTGAATGTTCATAGTTACAGTTATTTAATACATTTTCTGTTGAATCTATACTATCAATCACAGGTAACATAGATAAAATCTTTTTTTCAAGAGAAAAAAAATAGGTATTGTTAACTTTTTTTTGTAGTCTTTTTTCAACTTGTAAAAACTTTTCTGAATAATTATTAGATATTTTTAATAAATCTTTTTTTAAAGTTGATAATTCTAGTTGTTTTTTGTTTAGTGATTGTTGATAACATTCTGATGTATGGTTTTTTTCTTTTTTAGATTTACTTTGTAAAAAGTCATTTTTATTCATAAATATATTTCCTAATTATATTCATATAAAATATTTTTTTATTAATTAAAAATTCCTAAAAAATATGTATTTTTTATTATTAAAAATAATTACTTTGTTAAAATCATAAAAATAAATATTAAATAAAAATTTAATTTAAAATGATATTTTACGGTGCGGACGGGATTCGAACCCGCGACCCCCGGCGTGACAGGCCGATATTCTAACCAACTGAACTACCGCACCTAATATAAATACTAAATTATAATATAGATTCTATATTTAGTTTGTTAAACAGTCAAGAAAAAAGGTTAAAAAATATACTCAAATATAATTTTTTTTGAGCATATCTACATATTTTTCGTGTTTTTTATTTTCTGAAACAGAGGCAAATAAAATTTTTAAAGGTTTATTATGATTATTTTCACTATTTGATGGTAACAATATTTTTTTTGTACTACTAGATTGAAATTTTATTTCTTGTTGCTTACTAGTCATATATAAATATAACTTGAAAAGTATCCAGGAATCTAGTAAAGCTCCATGAAAATTTCTTCTAGAATTTTTAATGTTATATCTACTGCATAAAGCATCTAAACTATTTTTTTTTCCAGGAAATAATTTTCTTGCAATAGATAAAGTATCTGTAATTTTGCTAAATATACATATCTTGCTAATATTAAGATTTAATTTACTAAATTCATAATCTAAAAAACTAATATCAAAAACAGAATTATGTACTATAATTTCTGATTTTTTTATAAAATTTATGATATTTAAATAAACATCAGAAAAGTATGGTTTATCGGATAAAAATTCATTAGAAATACCGTGAATCTTATATGCTTCTTCTTCAATAATACGTTTAGGATTTAAATAATAATGTAAATATTTACCAGTATATTTTCTATCAATAACTTCTATAATTCCAATTTCTATTATTTTATGATTAAGATATAAACAACCAGATTTGTTCATACCGGTAGTTTCTATATCGAGAATAACTTGTCTAGAATTATATAAAATATTCATTGTAAATATATTTAAAATATTATAAGTTTACAAAAAAAAATATATTAATATAAAATTAATAACTATGAATTTTAATATTTATAGAGAATAAAATACATTTTTTAAAAAATAATAATTTTGTTTTAATTTTTTATTTATTTTTAACTTAAATAATAATAAATATAATTTAAAAAAATTATATTTATACTGGAGCTAAGCGGGATTGAACCGCTGACCTCCTGCGTGCAAGGCAGGCGCTCTCCCAGCTGAGCTATAGCCCCTTTTTTTATTATGGTAGGCCTGAGTGGACTTGAACCACCGACCTCACCCTTATCAGGGGTGTGCTCTAACCGGCTGAGCTACAAGCCTGTTTTTACTAGCAATAAATCAGAAAATTTGTGTGAGCACATTTCAATTAAATGTTTTATATTTTAAGGAGGTGATCCAACCGCAGGTTCCCCTACGGTTACCTTGTTACGACTTCACCCCAGTTATGAACCACAAAGTGGTAGGCGCCTTCCAAAATTTGGTTAGGAAACCTGCTTCTTTTGCAACTCACTTCCATGGTGTGACGGGCGGTGTGTACAAGGCCCGGGAACGTATTCACCGTGACATTCTGATACACGATTACTAGCGATTCCGACTTCGTGGAGTCGAGTTGCAGACTCCAGTCCGGACTACGATACACTTTATGAGGTTTGCTTATCTTTGCAGAGTTGCTTCTCTTTGTATGTACCATTGTAGCACGTGTGTAGCCCTGGTCGTAAGGGCCATGATGACTTGACGTCGTCCCCACCTTCCTCCGGTTTATAACCGGCAGTCTCCCTTGAGTCCCCGGCCTAACCGATGGTAACAAAAGATAAGGGTTGCGCTCGTTGCGGGACTTAACCCAACATTTCACAACACGAGCTGACGACAGCCATGCAGCACCTGTCTCACAGTTCCCTAAGGCACTTCCGTATTTCTACAGAATTCTGTGGATGTCAAGACCAGGTAAGGTTTTTCGCGTTGCATCGAATTAAACCACATGCTCCACCGCTTGTGCGGGCCCCCGTCAATTCATTTGAGTTTTAGCCTTGCGACCGTACTCCCCAGGCGGTCGACTTAATGCGTTAGCTTCAGAAGCCATCCCTCTATGGAGACAACCTCCAAGTCGACATCGTTTACAGCATGGACTACCAGGGTATCTAATCCTGTTTGCTCCCCATGCTTTCGCACCTCAGCGTCAGTTTTCGTCCAGGAGGTCGCTTTCGCCACAGGTATTCCTCCAGATATCTACGCATTTCACCGCTACACCTAGAATTCTACCTCCCTCTACGTAACTCTAGTTACTCAGTTTCAAATGCAGTTCCTAGGTTGAGCCCAGGGATTTCACATCTGACTTAAATAACCGCCTACGAGCTCTTTACGCCCAGTAATTCTGATTAACGCTCGCACCCTCCGTATTACCGCGGCTGCTGGCACGGAGTTAGCCGGTGCTTCTTTTTCAGATAACGTCAATTAATAACGATATTAGCGTTATTACTTTCTTCTCTGACGAAAGTACTTTACAACCCTAAGGCCTTCTTCATACACGCGGCATAGCTGCATCAGGCTTTCGCCCATTGTGCAATATTCCCCACTGCTGCCTCCCGTAGGAGTCTGGACCGTGTCTCAGTTCCAGTGTGGCTGGTCATCCTCTCAGACCAGCTAGAGATCGTCGCCATGGTAAGCCATTACCTTACCATCAAGCTAATCTCGTCTGGGTTCATCTATATGCGCAAGGTCTCTTAGTTAAGAGATCCCCTACTTTGGTTATTTAACATTATGCGGTATTAGCTATCGTTTCCAATAGTTATCCCCCTCATATAGGTAGATCCCCAGATTTTACTCACCCGTTCGCCGCTCGCCGTCAAAAATATAAATATTTTTCCGTTGCCGCGCAACTTGCATGTGTTAGGCTTGCCGCCAGCGTTCAATCTGAGCCATGATCAAACTCTTCATTTACGTGTAACTTTTATTACAAAACTAATTTCTTTTTACATTAAAATTAATAATGAATAATTTGTATCTGAACATTTAATTTTCATGTGCCCACACAAATTTTCTGAAATATTTTTTTAAAGAACTTTTTCTTACAAGATCTATATTATCTTATTTTTTAAAAAAGTCAACATATATTTTTAATTTGTATAAAATATAACATTTTCAAAAATTTATATGTTATATAAGTAAAAAATTATGTAGTATACATATATATTATAATATATTTCGTTAAAACTTTTTTATAAAAATAAGTTCATTGCTTAAAAAGGAAAATCTTTTTTTTTTTTTTTATATAAGATTTTTAATTTTTATTAAAATAATAATTAGATATTATTATCATGTATAATATTAAAAATATCAAAAACATTTTACTCGTGTATCACAATTACAATTTATTTTGGTGATTATATGAATATTCAAAAATTTTTAAAAAAAAAAATAAAAAAAATATATAAAAAATATGGAATTTCAAATGATTTAGATCCTATTATTCGAAAAAATATAAAAAATAATGAAGTTGACTATCAAGTCAATGGAATTATTAGATTTAAAAAAATAACAGTATTTTCTCCATATAACTTAGCTATTCATATCTCTAATCATATGAAAAAATTAAACATATACAAAAGAATTTCTGTTCTTCCGCCGGGATTTATTAACATTACTTTAAAATCTACATGGCTTGGTAAATGTATAAATAATATGTATTATTCAAAAAATTTCAATATTTCAAAAAAAAAATCAAAAACTATTGTAATTGATTATTCTTCACCTAATATTGCTAAAGAAATGCATGTAGGACATTTACGATCAACTATTTTAGGTGATGTAACTGCTCGAGTCATGGAATTTTTAGGACACAACGTAATTAGACAAAACCATATTGGCGATTGGGGTACACAATTTGGAATGTTAATTACTCAATTACAATTAAAATCATATAAATCATACAGTAATATTGAATCAATTTATCAAAAAGCATACTTAAAATATCAAAATGATCCGATTTTTAAAAAAAAAGCACAAAAAAATGTAGTAAAATTACAAAATAAGAATCAAAATTGTTTAAAAATATGGAATATTTTAGTGAAATCAACCATACAAAAAAATAATGAAGTATATAAAAAATTAAACGTTTCTCTTACTAACAATGATATTCGAGGAGAAAGTTTTTATAATGTTATGTTACCTAATATAATTTCTGATTTAAAAAAAAAAAAAATCGCCATTCATTACGAAGGATCTATTATTGTTCCCTTACAAAAATTTAAAAATCGTATAGGTCAAAATATGGGAGTTGTTATACAAAAATCAAATGGTGCATTCTTGTATACTACAACAGATATCGCTTGTTTAAAATATAGATGTAATATCTTAAAAGCACATAAAATTATTTATTACGTTGATAAACGACAAACACAACATCTCTTACAAATATGGGAAATAGCTAGAAAAGCAAAATATGTAAGTATTAATACAATTTTAGAACATCATTCTTTTGGAATGATTTTATATAAAAATAAAAAACCTTTTAAAACACGTCATGGAAAAGTAATTCGATTACTAGATTTATTAAATACAGGTATTCGTAGAGCAAAAAAAATAATTAAAAAAAAAAATCCAAAAATGCACGATAGTGAAATAAAATTAATTGCTTACGATATTGGAGTTGGAGCTATAAAATATTTTGATTTATCAAAAAATAGAATATCTGATTATATTTTTAACTGGAATCAAATGTTATCTTTAGACGGTAACACAGCTCCTTATATACAAT
>JBPBPJ010000040.1:0-12561 GCA_050954235.1 Janthinobacterium lividum
TTGAAAATAACAGAATAAGATAAAAAATATTTTTTTATTTTAGTTAGATGTTTTGTAGAAATTTTTATTTCTAAAAAATTTTTATTTATTTTTTTTGAAACAATTAGATTGCTCATATTTACTATATTTAATAAATTTTTGTTTTTATGTAACATAAGATCAATTGTTATTGTATAAAAATAATCAAATAAATATTTAATATTATTAAAGTTTATTAAATGAGTATTGAATTTTGAAAAAATATTCCTGATATTAGATACTGTTCTATTACTATTATCAGTATTACAATAAATAATGACAGCAATTCCAAAAGGACTATATCCTGCATATTTCATAGCATTAAATACATCTTTTTTACCATCTAGAGCGTTACCGTATATAGCTTTATTGATTGATTTTTTTTTTAAGTTATATGTATTAGCTTTTTCTAAAAGATTTCTTAATTGAAAATTTTTGTTTATGTCTGAACCATGGTTTTTACTAGAAGTAGAAATTTCTTTGATTATTTTAGTAAATATTTTACTACGTTTTATATCTTGGGCATTTTTTCTGTGTTTTGTATTTGCCCACTTGCTATGTCCTGCCATAGTTCCTCGTTTATATTATGAAATATTTTTTAAAACATCTATGATATAGCTTATTATTATCTACTTTAATATAAATTAACTTATATAATATTGATTTTAAGACTATTTTTTTAGCATGGAGCACCTGTCATTAAACAAGTTGCTGAAGTAGTTTTTGGAAAAGCAATTACATCAGAAATAGTGCTACTATCTGTTAATAACATAGTTAAACGATCTAAACCTAAAGCTAATCCTGCATGAGGTGGAGCACCATATTTTAAAGCATTTAAAAAAAAACCAAATTTTTCTTTTTGTTTAATTTTATTAATTTGAAGTATGTCAAAAATTTTTTTTTGAAGTTTATAATCGTGAATTCTTTGAGATCCTCCACCTATTTCATAACCATTAATTACTAAATCAAATGCGCTAGATAAGATCTTGCATGGATCTGTAGAAATTATATTCGGTATTTCATACTGTGGAGAAGTAAAAGGATGATGCATAGATTTTAAGTTTTTATGTTTATCTTTTTTAAATAAAGGGAAATTTGTAATCCAAATTGGACATACTTTTTTTAAATTTGTTATTTTTAAATCAATTCCAATTTTTAATCTTAAATCACTTAATATTTTATTAGCTAAATTTGTTTCTTCTGCTACTATAAAAAATATATCTCCGTTATGGATAATATTTTGAGGAAATATTTGATATATTTGTTTTTTTTTGATTTTTTTATTTAAGTATAGATCTGTATGTATATTAAAACTGTCTATATTAATAATTTTTATATACATAAATTGATGTAATTTGTTTTTTTTTAAAAATTTTTCATAAATCTTCATTTTTGTTTCTGAAATCAAATTTATTCCGTTAGGAATTCTAATAGAAATAATACGGTTAGGCTTTTTTTTTGATAACCAAGGGAAAAAAAATTGGAAATTATTTTTAAAAAAATTATCTAGATCAATAAATTGAATAGGATTTCTTAGGTCCGGTTTATCTGTTCCATATTTTAATATACTATTATGATAGCTTATTTTTTTTATTTTTTTTAATGTTATTTTTTTAATTGATAACCATAGCTTTTGTATTAAATTACTTATCAATTTCTGTATACAATGTATTTTTAAAAAAGCTATTTCCATATCTATTTGTGTAAATTCTGGTTGTCGGTCAGATCGTAAATCTTCATCTCGAAAACATTTAGCAATTTGATAATATCGGTCTATTCCTGAAATCATTAATAATTGTTTAAATAATTGTGGAGACTGGGGTAATGCATAATGTTTACCTGGATATAATCGACTATTAACTAAATAATCTGATGCTCCTTCTGGAGTAGATTTAGTTAAAATAGGAGTTTCAATTTCTAAAAATTTATTTTTTATAAAGAATTTTCTGATTATAGTAGTTATTTTACTACGTGTTTCAATATTTTTAAACATTATATTACGACGTAAATCCAAATAACGAAATTTAAATCTTATATCTTTTTTATTTTTCTTTGTATAGTCTAATGGTATAGGAAGTGTTTTATTGAATATTATGCATGTAAATCCTATAATTTCTATTATTTTTTCCTTTAAAATATTATTTGGTAAATTAAATGGTTTTTTTATGGTAACTAATCCTTGAATCTGTATACAAAAACCATTACGTAAATGTAGTATTGAAGAAATATATGTATTTTTTTTTTTATTAAAAATAACTTGTACGGTTCCTGTAGTATCTTGTACTTCTATAAAAATTAATTTTTTTAAAATTCGTATTTTGTTAACCCAACCGCATATAGTAATTATTGTATTTATATCAATTGGTTCAATTTCTCCACAATATTTGGTACGCATATTTATCCTAATATTTTTTAATTTATAAAAATTAATTTACTTGTTTTATGAATTTTTTGAAAATTATAAAATAAATAATATTAATTATTACAAATATCACTGTATAATTATAATTTTTTCATAAAATAGTTAATTTATTTTTAAAAATTTAATATTTATTAAAAAATTTATCTACTTCTAAAAATAATTCTTCCTTTACTAAGATCATAAGGTGTCATTTCTAATGTAACTTTATCACCTGTTAAGATTCTTATATAATTTTTCCTCATTTTTCCAGATATGTGAGCTATTATTATATGTTTATTTTCTAATTCAACTTTAAACATAGTATTAGGAAGAGTGTCTATTACTGTACCTTGCATTTCTATGCTTTTTTCTTTCATTTAATGAATCCTTAACCAGTTTATATAAATTTTTATATTATTTTAAATTATTATTTAAGTATTTTTCAGCATCTATAGCAGCCATACATCCACTTGCTGCAGCTGTTATAGCTTGTTTATAGATTGAATCAGATACATCTCCGGCAGAAAATATTCCTGGTATGTTAGTTTGTGTTTTCATATAATTTTTATTATAATTAATTTTTACATAATTACTTTGAATGTCAATATATTTAGAAAATATTTGAGAATTTGGAATATGTCCAATTGCAATAAATAATCCTGATACATTTAAATATTTGATTGTATTATCTATATTGGAACAAATTTTAATTTTATTTATTGATATATCATTTCCTAAAATATCTGTAATAATAGAATTAAAGAAAATAATGATGTTATTTCTTTTTTTTATTTTATCATATAATCGATTAATTAATATTTTATCTGCTCGAAATTGATTACGACGATGAATTAAATACACTGTTTTAGCTATATTAGATAAATATATCGTTTCTTCTAAAGCTGAATTTCCTCCTCCTACTACAGCTACAAGTTTGTTTTTATAAAAAAATCCATCACAAACAGCACAGGTAGATACCCCTTTTCCCATATACAGATTTTCTGAATTAATATTTAATAATTTTGTATGAGATCCAGTTGCTATAATAATAGCATAACTAGTATATGAATATTCCTCACCAAGTAACTTAAAAGGATTTTTTTTAAAATTTACAGATTTTATTGTATCATGAATAATATTGACAGAAAATTTTTTCACATGAAGCAGCATTCGATTCATTAATGTAATGCCGTTAATATGATTATAATCTCCCGGCCAATTTTCTATTTCATTAGTTTGTATTAGTTGCCCTCCTGGTTGAGGTCCAGTTATTAATATAGTATCAATATTGGATCGTGCAGAGTAAATTGCTGCTGTATATCCTGCTGGTCCTGATCCAATAATAATTAATTGTGCATGTTTGTTTTTTATTTTATTCATACTATTATTGTGTCCTAAAAATAAATTTTTATTTTAAAATTTTTAAATAAAAATAGTTAATATAATAAAAGCAAGATTTGTGTATAATAATAGGATTATTATTTTAAATATAATTTTGTTTGTGTTTTATTTTGTATTAATAATTAGAATATATATTTATATAAAATAAAGATTTTAATAATAAAATTATAAAATATTTAAATAATGCAAGAACTATGCAGTATTTATGAATTTATTTTATTAAACATCATGTATATAATAAATATATATATTTTATACATATTATAGATTTATTAAAAATTTGTATACTGGAAAATTATAAGTATTATGTTAAATTTTAATGCAATTAAAAATAATTATTTTTTTTATCAAGATCTATTGAAGAAAAAAAATTATACTCTAGATATAGATAAATTTAAAAAATTAGAAAAAAAACGCAAAAAACTACAGATTTATAGTGAAAAAAAAACATCAGAACACAAACGAATGTCAAAACATTTAGTGTATAGAAAAAAATTTTTTAATGAATGTGATGTTTTTAAAAATAAAATTATTGCCTCTCGTTTAACCATTAGTAATCTGAAAAAAAAATTAGAAAAAATAAAAAAAAAAATACATCAAATTCTGATTTTTGTCCCTAATATACCGTATCATGATGTACCTATAGGTACAGGAGAAAAAAATAATAAAATAATTTATTCATGGGGAAAAAAAAAAAAATATAATTTCTGTATTATTGATCATATAGAAATTGGAAACAAATTACAAGGATTTGATTGGAAGACATCTTCTATTATTTCTGGTTCTGGCTATGTAATTATGAAAGGTCCGATTGCACACTTACATCGCGCGTTAGGACAGTTCATGTTGGATGTACACACTCAAATACATGGGTATAAAGAAGTGTATGTGCCTCATATTGTAAAAGATTCTTGTATGTTTGGTACAGGTCAGTTACCAAAATTTAAATCAGATTTATTTCATACGTATACATTGCATAATGATTATCAAAAGAACAAGTATGACAAACTGTTTTTGATACCCACATCTGAAGTACCTTTAGTGAATTTGGTTCAAAATAAAATCATTTTATTTAAAGAATTACCATTAAAATTTGTTGCTTTAAGTTCTTGCTTTCGTTCTGAAAAAAATACTTATGGAAAAAATGTTAAAGGATTAATTAGGAATCGTCAGTTTGATAAAGTTGAAATCATACAAATTGTACATCCTCTTAAATCTGAAAATACACTTGAAATTTTAACACAACATGCAGAAAAGATATTGCAATTATTACAATTACCATATAGAAAAACATTATTATGTACAGGTGAACTAGGTTTTTCATCTCAAAAAACATATGATTTAGAAGTATGGTTTCCTGCTCAAAAAATATATAGAGAAGTATCTTCATGTTCAATGATTGGTGATTTTCAAGCTAGAAGAATTAATGCTCGTTATAAAGATAGTGAAAATAAAAAAAACTTCTTTTTACATACTTTAAATGGTTCAGGTTTAGCTGTTGGCAGGACTTTAGCTGCTATTTTAGAGAATTTTCAATGTTCTGATGGAAAAATATCTATTCCAAAAGTATTACAAAAACCGTATATGAATGGTATGAAATTTTTAATGTAATTTGCTAAAAATTTTTAGTGCATATGTTACTACACAATTATCCTTATCTATATTCTATAGTACTTAAAATATACAGCAATTATATTGGTGATAAACATGGCTATTGTATATAATTTTAATCCTGGCCCAGCTGTTCTTCCAAAAATAGTTTTATCTGAAATAAAAAAAAATTTTTTAAATTGGAATGATTCTCAATCTTCAATTATTGAGATCAGTCATCGTAGTCAAAAATTTATGGAATATACTTTTCAGGTTGAAAAAGATTTACGTTCTATATTAAATATACCTAATAATTACCATGTTTTATTTTGTCATGGTGGAGCAAGAGGTCAATTTTCCGCTATTCCGTTAAATTTAAAATATAAATTTATGCAACCAGAGTATATAAGCAGTGGATATTGGTCATTATGTGCTTATCAAGAGGCAAGAAAATACTGCAACCCTACATGTATATCTGTACGAAAAATATCAAGAAATAAAGTTATTTCTATTCAACCCATACGAGAGTGGAAGGTATCTTCTAGTCATACATATTTACACTATTGTCCGAATGAAACAATTGAAGGAATAGAAATTTTTGAAGAACCTTTACTTAATAATAAAATTATAGTAGGTGATTTTTCTTCTACTATTTTATCACGAAAAATTAATATAGAAAAATATGGTATTATTTATGCATGTGCTCAAAAAAATATTGGTCCCGCGGGTATTACTGTAGTTATTATTCGCGACGATTTATTGACGCAGTCAAATATACAATCTCCTTCTATTTTAAATTATAAATTGTTAATGAAATCAAATTCTATGTTAAATACTCCGTGTGTATTCTCTTGGTATGTAGCTGGATTAGTATTTAAATGGATTAAAAATTCAGGCGGTTTATCTGTTATAGAAAAAAACAACAAAAAAAAAGCAAAATTACTGTATCAGTATTTAAGTTCTACTGATTTTTACAAAAATTATATTATACCTTCTCATCAATCACGTATGAATATTACATTTCATTTAAAAGAAAAAAAATTAACAAATTTGTTCATTAATACTGCCGAAAAATATAAATTATTAGGGTTAAAAGGACATTCTTTAGTAGGAGGAATTCGAGCTTCTATTTATAATGCTATGCCTGTTGAAGGTATTAATCATTTAATTCATTTTATGAAATATTTTGAAAAAAAGTTTGGTTAAAACTAACATAAAAAAATTTTTATAATTATTACTATTTATTAGTAGGAGTTTGTTTATCATGCAAAAAAGTTTAACTTTATCACCTATTAAATATATTGAAGGTGAATTAAATTTACCAGGATCAAAAAGTATTTCAAATCGAGTATTATTATTATCAGCTATATCTACAGGTAGTACGATTATAAAAAATCTATTATATAGTGATGATGTTAAATATATGCTAGAAGCATTATCTCAGTTAGGAGTATCCTATTGTTGGGATTATGATAAATCAGAATGTATAATAGAAGGAAATTCCGGTCCGTTTTATGTAGAAAAAAAAATTACTTTATATTTAGGTAATGCTGGAACTGCTATGCGTCCACTACTAGCAGTATTATCTATTAGAAATAATAGAATTATTTTAACAGGTGACAAGAGAATGCAAGAACGACCAATTCATCATTTAGTAGAATCATTGCAATTAGGAGGAGCCAATATTAGCTATTTAAATAAATTAGAGTATCCTCCTATATATGTGCAAGGAGGATTCACAGGAGGAAACATTGTTATAGATGGCTCAATATCAAGTCAATTTTTAAGTGCACTGTTAATAATTTCTCCTTTAGCAAAATTAGATACAACAATTATTGTTAAAGGTGTATTAGTATCTAAACCATATATTGATATGACTATTAATTTAATGAAAATATTTGGTATTTCAATAAATATTATAGATAATTATAAATATTTTTTCGTTAAAGGAAACCAAACATATGTTTCTCCTAAAAAATATTTGATAGAAAGTGATATGTCTTCTGCTACTTATTTTTTAGCAGCTGCAGCTATAAAGGGAAGATTTATAAAGATTAATGGTATAAAAAAAAATAGTATACAAGGAGATGTAGGATTTGTTGATGTTTTAGAAAAAATGGGAGCATCTATTTTTTGGAAAAAAAATTCACTAATTTGCACTAAAAATAACTTATCAGGCATTACTATTGACTGTAATCATATTCCAGATGCAGCTATGACTATTGCCATGTTAGGTTTATTTGCAGATCATTTTGTTTATATTAAAAATATATATAATTGGAGAGTTAAAGAAACAGACCGTTTACGTGCCATGACAACTGAATTAAAAAAAATTGGTGCTCAAGTCCAAGAAGGACGTGATTTTATAATTGTTTATCCCGTAAAAAAATTTTTACATGCTACTATAAATACATATGACGATCATCGTATAGCTATGTGTTTTTCTTTGATTGCTTTATCTGGAGTACCAATAACATTATTAAATCCAACTTGTGTGAATAAAACATTTCCATCTTTTTTTGAAAAATTTAATTCAATTTGTCATTTTTAAGAAAATTAAATGTAGTGATTTTATTTAAAATATAAAATTTTATTAATCAAGTATTTAGTATGTGATTTACTACAAATAAGTATATATAAAATTTTTTAAATATTTTAGTATATATATTAATTTTTAATATAGCGATTTTTTTTATAATAATTAATATATATTTCTATTTTTTATGAAATTATTTTTCAAATAACAAGATATTATCTAATATACAATAATTTTATTAAATCAGTTAATACGCTAAATATTAAAATTACAGTTTTAATAATTTAAAGTTTCTTATTTATAAAATTATTTTTTATCAATATAGTTATAATTAAATGTTAATTACCTATTTAGGTAATAGTAGTATTAATTTTTGTGTGTTCTTTATCGTATTCCATTTGAAAAATAAATGGTTTTTGACTAACTTTTTATGGTTGTTTAATTCATTTTTAAAATTTTTAAACTTTCATAATATTACATGAATCAAACATTTTATATGACAACATCTTTTGCTGAACTATTCGAAAAATCGTTAAAAAAAGTAGAAACACGTCCAGGATCCATTATTAAAGGATCGGTCATATCAATAGATAATGATATGGTTATAGTTGATGCAGGATTAAAATCAGAATCCTTTATTCCCATAGAACAATTTAAAAATTCCAGTGGTAAATTAGAAGTAAAAGTAGGAGATACAATCGATGTTTCTCTAGATGCTATAGAAGATGGTTTTGGTGAAACTATTTTATCAAGAGAAAAAGCCAAAAGACATGAATCTTGGGTTAATCTAGAAAAAGCTCATAAAGAATCACGTAATGTCAAAGGTATAATTAATGGTAAAGTAAAAGGAGGTTTTACTGTTGAATTGAATGATATACGAGCTTTTTTGCCGGGATCTTTAGTTGATGTTCGCCCTATTCGAGACACTCTGCATTTAGAAGGAAAAAATCTAGATTTCAGAGTTATTAAACTAGATCAAAAGAGAAATAATGTAGTTGTTTCGCGTAAAGCAGTTATTGAATTAGAAAACAATGCTGAACGTGATCAATTGTTAAAAAACTTGCAAGAAGGTAATATTATTAAAGGAACAGTTAAAAATTTAACAGATTATGGCGCTTTTATTGATTTAGGAGGAGTAGATGGATTACTACATATTACTGATATGGCCTGGAAAAGAGTCCAACATCCTAGTGAAATAGTTAAAATAGGTGACACAATTCAAGTTAAAGTATTAAAATTTGATGAACAAAAAACAAGAGTATCATTAGGTTTAAAACAATTAGGAGTTGATCCTTGGACTGATCTTACACAACGTTATCCAGAAGGTAGTAAACATGTAGGGTATGTTACTAATTTAACTGATTATGGTTGTTTTGTAGAAATTGAAGAAGGTGTAGAAGGACTAGTGCATGTATCAGAAATGGATTGGACCAATAAAAATATTCATCCTTCTAAAGTTGTAAAACCTAGAGAGAAAATTAATGTATCTATTTTAAATATCGATGAATCTAGAAGACGTATTTCATTGGGAATTAAACAATGTAAAATTAATCCATGGAATACATTTGCTGAAAAAAACAACAAAGGATGCAAGGTATCCGGTAAAATTAAATCTATTACTGATTTTGGAATTTTTATAGGTTTAAAAGGTGGTATTGATGGTTTAGTTCATTTATCCGATTTATCTTGGTGTGTTTCGGGAGATAAAGAAGTACAAAAATACAAAAAAGGTCAAAATATAGAAGCAGTGGTGCTTCAGGTAGATTCCGTAAGAGAACGGATTTCTTTAGGAATTAAACAACTTCAAGAAGATCCATTTTATAAATATATTTCAAATAATCAAAAAAATACAGCTATTTTTGGTGTAGTTCAATCAATTGAAGAAAAAGCTATATTATTAAAAATAGAAACAGGTATTTTAGGATGTTTAAAATTAGCAAATATACCGTCTTCTTATCGTCAAAAATATATATCCAATTTATCTATTGGAAATACTTTGTTAGTTCAAATTCTTGGATTTGATAAAAAAAATAGAACTGTATATGTATCAATTACAGAAGAACTATATTTAAAAAATATACAAAATTTATCATTAAAAGAAAATTTAATTGATTTTAAAAAAAATGATAATACTATGACACAAGCATTTGAAGACGCGAAAAATTAATATAATTACAAAAATATTTTTAATGCATTCATTTAAAGAATATTCTAATATAATTGGAATTATTTTAGTATGTTAATCAATTTTTATATTTCAAAACAAATTATTGAATTTTTGGTAAAAATATTCTGGAATATATGTTTTTTTTAAAATGACAGTAATATATACAAATCATAGGATTTAGTGATTTTTTGTTTTATTAATATATTATGATTGGTACAAGGTATAAAATACGTGAAAAATTTTTTTAAAAAATATGTATCTTATTTTGAACTAAAAAAACTAAAAAATTATATAAATTATATATAAAAGAATAGTTAAATATATTACTTTATTTTAAAAATTAAAATTTGATATTTTTTCAGTAAATAATTTTTTATAATTTAGCAATTATTTGAGTATACTGAACTCTAATAATTGCTTCTACAGGTGTTATAAAATGATAAAACCAATAATTGTAGGTAATTGGAAATTAAACGGTACCAAAAAAAAAATAAAAAAATTTTTAAAATTATTAAGTCTATTTATGACAAAATATAATCCCAAAGGGACTATAATAATTTCCTTACCTATTATATATACTTATATAATTAAAAATTTATCAATTTTTAAAAAAAAAAAAATTTTTGCAGGCGCTCAAAATGTTGATAATCATGTTTTAGGATCTTTTACTGGAGAAATTTCTCCTAATATGTTAAATGATATGATGGTTAAATATGTAATTATTGGTCATTCTGAAAGACGATTTAATCATCAAGAAACTAATTATATAGTTGCAAATAAATTTAGATTATTAAAACAAGAAAATTTAATTCCAATTTTATGTATTGGAGAAACTAAACAAGAAAAAGTAAATAACAGAATTGAAGAAGTCTGCATCAAACAAATAGATATAATATTAAATATATGTGGTACACACGCTTTTGACAACTCTATTATTGCTTATGAACCTATTTGGGCAATTGGATCACAAAATTCTGCTACTCCTTCAGAAGCACAATATGTTGCTCAATTTATTCGTCAATATATAAATAGTAAATCAAATTATAAAATAAAAAATTTTTTTATTCAGTACGGTGGAGCGGTAACAGATAAAAATGTATCAGAACTGATGTCTAAAAAAGATATTGATGGCTTTTTAATTGGTAGATCTGCTCTAGAAATAACAGAATTTATTAAAATTATAGAATTAATAAATATTTAATTTATATTTAAATTTAAAAAAATTGTGTTTGTACAATATATTTTGTGACAAATATATAAATAATTTTATTATTTTTTGTATAAATTATTATTTTTAAATATTTTTTTCGAATGATATAATATGAGTTATTATTATAAAATTGAATATTATATATATTTATGTATAATTTTTTTTAATTTTTAAGATAATAACTTATATTTAAGCGCCGGATTACCGGCACTTATCGTAACAATAGTATTTAAAGAAATTCAAATGTTTTTTAGACGATACGATTATTTATTACGTGTAATAAATTTTTTTTCAATGATTGTTTCATGTTTTTTAATGCATAATCAATATCATGATGAACCATTTGATTATTTATAATACCAACACATTTTCCTTTATGTCCATTTAAAAGTAATTTTATAGCATGTATACCCATACGAGATGCTAATACTCTATCGTATGCTACCGGTACTCCACCTCTTTGAACATGTCCTAATATAGTAGCTCGTGTTTCTTTTTTAGTTTTTCTTTGAATATATTTGGCTAATTTGTTAACATCACATATATGTTCAGTAACAGCTACAATAGCGTGTTTATTACCTTTTTTTATACTTTTTTGTATTTCTAATAATAACGATTCTTTTCTATAAATTATTTCTGGAATAATAATAAATTCACATCCTCCAGCAATAGCTGCTAATAATGTTAAATCTCCGCAATAACGACCCATTATTTCAATAATAGAAATTCTTTGATGTGAAGAAATAGTGTCTCTTAATTTATCAATTGCGTTAACTATCGTTTCTAAGGCAGTAAAATATCCTACGCTATAGTCAGTTCCAGAAACATCGTTATCAATTGTACCTGGAATTCCTATGCAAGGAATATCCATGTCAGTTAAACATTTTGCTCCTATGTATGATCCATCACCACCTATTATAATTAAAGCATCAATTTTTCTTTTTAAGATGTTACTAACAGCAGTTTTTCGTATTTTTGGTAATCTAAATTCTAAAAATCTAGAAGATCCTAAAAATGTTCCACCTGTATTCATTAAGTTAGATACATTATTACGACATAATGGAATGATGGTATCGTTATATAACCCTAAAAAACCATTTTTGATACCAATTACTTCTAAATTATTATTTCGAGCTGTATATACTATAGATCGTATAATCGCGTTCATTCCTGGAGCATCGCCACCGCTTGTTAAAACTCCTATTTTTTTAATCATTATAATGATGCGACCTTAATGT
>JBPBPJ010000075.1:0-12021 GCA_050954235.1 Janthinobacterium lividum
AACAGTCGTCAATTCCCACGCCATTGTCCGTATAATCGTCGTCGCTATCATCATTATTCATTATTACACTTGTCGACGAATCGACAGTTTTAAATTTACGGTAATGTTGATGATGATGATGATGATGATGATAATGATGATTTTCTTCGTCGAGCTGTATTTTTGAATATTCTTTTTCGGGTTTTAACCACCACCACCACTTATCGTTGTTAGTCGTATTAAATATATTAAAATGAAACATTTTACAATCCTCTTAATGACGCTATGTTGATTTATTTTAATGCCAAGAATCGTGGTTTCTACTTTTACCGCTACTCTTTTTCATACACACACACACACGCTTAAAATTATAAATTAATTTTGAATATTAAACAACGTTTGAGGCTTTTAGTTTGTTTGCATCGATAAACATTTAAAAACTCGAGTCTGTTTGTTTAAATTCAACCGCTATCGTGGTCGTGTTTAAAGAATAATAATTTTAGTTTTTATACTACATAAAGACGATAATTTAACGTGGAATTTCGTATTAAAAAAATAAATTTAATATAATAAATATAATAAATATAATAAATAATAAAAATACGTATATATATAGATAACACGCGTGTCTCCTCGTACCAGATAGCGCACCGGTGTCGTGCGCGCCGGTTTGCGTTTAGCAGCTACACGCACACGCAACAATCGTGCTTTTATATACCTGTAGTTAATGTAAATTTGTATTGAAACGGGTATGCATCGAAGACGCTCTTACATTTCATGTTCAAACGTACTAGTGTCGGGTTATTGGTTTCTTTGGAAAAAAACTCTAAAAACTTTTTACATGAAATAATTTATTGTTTTTTTTAAAACTGTTTATTAAACATCGAACAATCGTTTTAGTCGACGACGACGACTATAATACCCATTGACGAGACAGGACAAACAATCGTCGTGTCGTAATCGTGTTACATTTGTAGTATTATACAATCAAATACATATATAAAAAACAAAAATAACAGATCAACATAAAGGTACGATTTTTAATTAAATTTCTTATATACAAAAAACATGTGCGTATGTAATTCCATACGGATTATATTTCCCGGTTGTGTAATAGTAATACGTTTTTGATTTTTTCAAAATCATACGGACAGCCGTGTTTGATGGCGTAATGCAGACAATCGTAATTACCAAAAGTTATAGCCATCGTGGCGACGTCTTGACCCCACGGACAGTTGTGCTTATACGCATATTTCATACATTTTAAATGACCATAACGCGCGGCATTTTTCATGGTGTCTACGTGCCATTCGCAATTATTTTCATGCGCAAATTTCAAACATTGCAGGTTGCCAGTTCGCATAGCTTGAACCGTCACGTGTTTGCTGATCCAACGTCTGTACGATAGTTTGTACAAGTACTTTAGACACTGTACGCTGTGCATCGCCGCCAATTCCACGCGATAAGCGCTCGTCAGGGTCTTTTTGCCGTACGGTCTCAAAATCGACACGATGTATTTGAGTATATTCAAACGATCCGACACTATGCAATTGTCAATGTACTCGTTGGCAAATAAACCCAACACGCCGTTGTGCCGTTTGACGTGCGCGACAAACCATTCAAAACGATTGTAGGTGATACAATTCATAATATCAACGTCCGAAAATGCATAGTTACGTTTCAATAAATAGGAATATCCTTTTGTGTGTCCGTGTTGTATGAAAGAGCTCACCACGCTGTCGTTCAACATGCAACCGTAATCCTGCAACAATAGCATTGTACAATCGAAATAACACGATCGTGCGCAAAATTCTACAATTTCAGTGAACCTCCCGTCTTTGAAATCTACACCGTTGTTGTTGCTGTTGTTGTTGTTGGATTTGACGCGATCGCGTAATTTTTTAAACACGGTCAACGATTCACGATTATCGTTGTACGCCTCCTTTGCTTCTGCCTCGTTCTCGTCCGTGACGGTGGTGGTATTCGTTTTTGTTATCGTACGATCGAGACGTTCCGCGTCAACGATTTCGGTAGTTGTTGACGATGTGTCAAATCTTCGAAGGCAATGGCTGGAATCCCGATGACGGGTCGCTGAAGTATCGCCGCCAATTTCGATAAAATTCTCGTTATTACGCTTCAACGCGTTGAAATTATTATTTATACCAGACATTACGTGTTTTAACCATTTGACGTTATCGAAACGCGACACGATTCGCAAAGTTTCAATGTTGTATTTTATATTTTTTAAATCGTGCACGTATTCAAATGTCGAAAAATCATTGCGAGTCAAGATCGTCATCATGAAAGATTCGTAATCCATATCGTAATTTAGTTCGTGGCATCGACGCAACAGATTTCTTCGTTTTTTCGCATCGTCCATCAACGAAAACGCACCATCGTAAAACCAATTTTGTTCCGTTACCGACACTCGTGATAATGGCAATATCGTGGCATGTGCGTCGAAAAGACCTACAACGTGCATGAAAATACGATCGCGCGCGTTTAGATACTTTGATATGTCGGCACCACAAATCCTAAAAGCGTCTTCCATGTCTAAACAAGGCGCGTTTATTCCTGTGTATGTGTGTGGGTGTTGGTTCTTAAGTGCGTGTTTACGCAACTAATGTAATCTTCGCGTCGTTTCTTTAAAGCGCGAGTTGATGTACGTCGGTATGCGTGCTCGCGTATGTTGGGTCTAAACCCGCATTAATCACTTTATACGCACGTTTTGGCTAAACCCGTGTCGGCTATTGTGGCGATCGTTCGCGTCGTTTGGTTATTTATCAAAGTAATAATAACAATAACAACACAGGCATAAAACGTTAATGTTTTCGTGTAAATGTAAATTACGACAATGACGTGTGCGGGGGGGGTTAAAGGGCAATAATACCGATCGTACCGCACAAATGACAGTTAATAAATGACCGTTTACACGCGTTCGCGTATCGAATGATAAAATCTTTTGGGAAAACGAAACTATTAACGCATGTCTGCAGCTATTAGGTATATACATATATGTATGTATATATGTATGTATGTATGGTAATGTTTTGCGTTTTCGCTTCAACTGTATCAATCATCCGGGCGCGCGCGACATCGTTCCATCAAAAGGAACTATATTATTTATATTTAAAACGCTATATATTTTACGCATAATATTAACTCGTGCCTGCGTACACATACACATATACCATACAATACGCTCAAACTTTTTTTAAAATTAAACACTTGTCGAAAATTATTACAAAGAACGATGGCTTTTAATAAAGTTTCATTATTAATCAGTCAACTTTATAGTTTTGACGTGATGTGTATGTATAGAATATATATGTATGTATTTATAAATATGAATGTACGTATATTATAATGTGACGGGTTGTGGGAAGGGGGACTAACACAAACAAAAATATCTAAATATCAACATATAAAGCACGACTGCGCTTAAAGCGGTTCCTAGGGGAAGGATTAGTGGATGATTCTCAAACGGAATCTTTAATGCTGTACGCGCGCGTTCTCTCATTATTTTAATCATTATTAATTTTTAGCAACTCGAGCGCACGAATTTGGATATCGGGTAGTATTTCCGTTAATATTACATTTTTACGTGGTTTATGTTTCAGACGTTATTGATACGAATCATGGGAAAATTGATAGATTCCGTCGAACAGTTTGCGCATGATTTTCTAAAAGTAAGGATCCGCGCGTCAATAATACGCGTACGTTAGGATTTCATAAAAATTAAGTGTTTTTACAGAAGTTATTAAAATCTTACAAATACGACGACGAGTTGGACAATTTTATAACGAGTCCGTTAAGCATAAACGTTCTTTTATCGTTTTTTGCAAATTCCGGAAACGATAAAAACATCAATCATGAATTGTACGACGCGTTGCGATGGTCCAGCGATAAAAACATAACATCCGCCAATTATAAAACGTTTTTCGACAAAACTCACAAATTCTGGATGGATGATAATCACGTATTCCTGCCAAACGTCCGGAGATATGATTATCATTTTTATCGCATGTTGAACCATGTAACTTGTCGATTATTTACGATATTCAACAAAAAATTTGAATTGTGTTGCTCGTCCAACACTCTGCATCCGCAAGAGATCGTCATGAAGCTATTGAATTCTTTGTTGAATCTTAGTAAGTTACTTTGTATGTAGTTTATATGCGCATACATATTAAATTAAATTGTTACGTATGGAAAAAAAAGGGGGGGGGTGGTATATGTGACAACGTTCGATAACAATTTTAACGATAGCGGTTTGTTTTTTTGATACATTATAGCGGAAACCGATTTAAAACATTCAATAGTGGCTACGATTTCCAATATAGAATACACGTTAATGTCTCGATTTTATGAAAAAGACACGAGACCCATGCCGTTTAGAACCAATAAAAATCACAATATAATGGTTGATACCATGTACCAATTGTGCGAAACGCTCGTATATACGGACGGTGATTTTACGGCCATCAATCTACAATGCACGGTAATGCAGATCGTCGTTCGTGAGAATTCACGTCGTAACTTGAAACTTTAATTTACAGGAACACGATATGTTTATTGTGATCGTATTGCCCGAGGAAAGTTGTTCCATACAACGTTTGCACAAAAGGATGAAACATTTCGGTTTGAACAAGATCCTAAAGCGTATGAATTTACGAAAAACGCAATTATTTATACCGAAATTTGAATTTACGCACATATTAAACGTTGAGCCGATACTGAACGAAGTTGGTGTAATTTTATAGTGTTGTGTTTAAGGTTCTTTTTTTCTATAAAAATCGTGTATATTTTTTACAGATGGGCATAAATAAGATATTCTCTTCAAGACGAATATCGTCCAAGATACAACGGACGACGACCGACAACCCTATCGGTGTTGCAGGTATTGACGCATTCGCTAATCCCGTCAACGTCGTCGACATTGGTGACGATGACCGGTGTTGCGTCGTCGTAGAAGACGTCGGAAACGTTCGAGGTTTCTGTATTTCTAAATTCGTACAACTGATTCACATAAATTTCGGAGACAGCGACGAGAATATCGGATCCACTTGTGGTGGTGGTGGTATCGATGCTAAAAATTTAAGCAACACCAACGATACCATGACAACAAACACCGTAACCGCCGTCACTACTAGTAGCTATAATCGTCGTTTGTCTTTTGGTTCTGGTAAATTTTTTGACGCTTTGATCGCACAGTCATTGTCATCGGACGACGATGACTCTTGTCGCCACAACGATCGTTCATCATTACGACGTAGGCACAGTTCTTTTAACGTTACCGATCTTAATACGTCATCATTTTGTCATTGTCCGAGTCGTTGGTACAATCATCATCAATACATTAAATATAAAAGTAGCAGTAGTAGTAGTACCGGTAGTGCAGCAGCCAGCGAGGACAAAACGGTTAAAAAAACACCAACATTTGACGACAACAACGACGACGTCGGCGGCGGCGATTATAATGCAAATACCACGACGGCCAGACCGTTTTTAAAAGATTTCGATATGCGATACAGCTTTAAACGAGCGCTTTTTCGAAAACGAGAACAACGGCAGCGACAACAACGATTAATAGAAAAAAGTACAAAAATAAAAGATTCTCGAACGTTGTCTATACACGTGGATCGACCGTTTATGTTTCACGTATGTACCGAATTTTCAAAAGATTTGCCATTGACGTTGTTCACGGGATGCGTGGTAAATCCTAACGCGTCCGTTCGTAATAGCATGACGACGACAGTGTAGAATCAAAATAATGCTCAAGTGTTAGGGGTAATTTGTTTCCGAGAAACGAACGTACATTGTTCGTCCGAAGCGAGTCGGCTAATTAAAACTGCAACATCTTTTGTTTTCGTCGACAAGTGTGCGTGAGCCGTACGTTTGAAATCACGAAAACGTCAATTTAGAATTTTAAGATCGTCTCGACAAAAACCCGTTAACTGCGTTTTTATTTTGCGAGTCGACTCGAAAAGCTACAACGTATCTAAAAAAATCAAACAGTCTCTTCGAATTTTTACAAACGGTGCTTATATTTTTCACACGAGCTATTTTTGAACAACTCGTGCCGGTAGCCATCAATGTGATTAATTTACGATAACGTCAGCGTTTTAATATTTCTCGGAGGGGTGTTTGTTCGTCAGAAGCCGACCAATTCTAGCCGGTCGTGTCAATCGTTATCAATATGACTAATTTGTAACGCAGTCGTCTATTTAACGCCCTTCGAGAAGCGTCAAGAGTATACAATCGTTCGACAAGTGTACGCGCTTACAACCTTTCGGACTTTGACTAAAAAATAGACGCATCGGGTTTAGAGTTTTTACGTGCCGGTTTTAATAGAATTTTTCTTACCACGTCATAATGGTAATTTTTACTTGATTTTTAATTGGTTTTTACGCGCATTTTACATACGTTTTAATTGCGTCTTTTATTAATGTTTATCGATCTTACCTAGGACGCGATATATAAGAGAGACTCGAGACTTGTAATTTTCATTATGTTTCGGACCACTGTAGCGTACGAGTCTCGCGTTGTACGGTATTTCATGTAAAATTGTCTATGTGCGCCATTCGTTAGCAACCGTCCGGAACGAACGAACGCTCGTGTTTCGTGTTTGCTCCGTTATATCGTTTTTTTCGTTCGTGAAATCAAGCATGGACGGTCCGACGAGATCATCAGACTCTTATGCAGCGACGACGGCAGCAACGTTGGATTTTTGCGCGGACGATTATTTGTACGATTTGAGTTTTGACAGTAATATCAAAATTGTAGAAGCGTCGCCCGAAGTAATCCCGATCAATCGTGACAATTTCGAAACCGATTATCAATTGGACGAGGCTGTCGTGTGTGATTGTAAGTACAAGAGACCGTCGCGCCGCGTTGTATAAGCGTTAAATCTAAGGTTTTTTTGCTTTTCCGTATAGATTCTGTGAAATTGAACAATGACACATATTTACCAAAGGTGGATAAATTACAAGAATTGATCGACGCGAGTGGTAAGTGTAATTTGTGTAAAAAAATTACGGTTTTTTGTATTGTTTCATTTTTTATAGATTTAAATGATAATTGCCTCAAAAATCGTTGTAATGATGTACCGAATGACGGTAGTTTTAATAATTATTTGAATAACGTACCGTCACCGACGACCGAGAGTCAAGATATTAACGGATCATTACAGTTGTTACAACAAGCCGTCGATTCTGTTTGTGATAGCATCAACAATACTACGTCGACGGCACTCGACGGTACAACGACGAACGCGACTACTATTACTACTACTACTACTACTACTACTACTACTACTAAGACGATGATGACTACGATCGCTAATTACGATCACGCGGCGACGGACAATACCTTTGTCGCTGACGGCAATCATTATAGAGATATCAATGGGATTGGTGTATATGTTGAAATGATGGCGACGACACCGCCGCCGTCAAATCACGACAACGACTTGCAAAATTCATTCGTGCCTGACAATATGACGCATCATCCGGTTTTAATCACCAACGCGGCAGATGTTTCTGACGAATTCGTGAGTACTATTTTTTTCGCGCATAGATCCAACACGCCTGTGAATTACATGTTTGCTTTTTGTTTTAATAGGACCTCGACGGTTTCAATATGGATCGAGCAGACGCTGCAGTTGTAGATTGTGAAGATGCTTTGCCGGGCCCGTCATCACTTGTAAGTATTACTGTTTTTTTCATATATTTTCCTTATTATTTATCTAATTTTTTTCGTTTTTTTCTATTTCCTCCCCAGACGACCGTAGATCGTTCTTTGAAACATCAAGGACCACGCTATCAAAGTATTGGAAAAAATATGAAGGATCTCAAGAGAACGTTGTACGATGCTGACGACGACGACGACGACGACGCCGAGGAGGATGACAACGGCGATGCCGTAAAACTAGACGTTGTTCGAAAAAAGCGAACGTGCGAAAACGTTGTATCGACGTCGTTTAAAAAGAGAATAAGGACGACAAAGCGTATTCACGACAATAACGATACCAAATACAAGAGTCGTGAATTCATTGAGGACAGTAGCAGCAGCGATGACGATGCGGATGACGATCGAGTAAAAGCAACAGTTAAACCACCAGTGGTATTGTCGTCCGTAGCAGCGCCGATAATGAAGGTACCACCTATTGCTCGTAAGACGATAAAAATGATTCAATCGACCGACAAACATAACGACGACGTTAATAGTGATTCATGTACCGATGAAGAAATTGATAATAAAACAACAAATGATGCTTGTAATTTTAAAAGTGGTGATCACGATAGCGTCAACAATAATGACAAAGATGCTGGTGTTAATAGTGATGCTGAATCTAGCAGCAGCAGCAGCAGTAGTAGTAGCGGTAGCAGTAGTAGCAGTAGCGATAGTAGTAGCGATAGTGATAGTGACGATGACACTAAAATCGCTAAAGAGGTTAAATCTCTCGAAACGGAAAAAATTTTAATAGATGTCGTCGCAAAAGGTCAACAAGAATCGACGATTGTCGTTGAATCGATGACGGATCCAGAAATTCGATTAATTGATAAACCGCGTCCGTTACAAGAGTCGACGCGTCACAATGTTATACGAAAAGACGATGACAAGACGATTGGTGGATTTATCCAAAAGTGGCGTATTGACGACGACTATGAAACCGAGTACGATATTGTTTTAAAAAAGCAACACGATTCCGACGTTGATGATACAGTCGATCCCGATTACGAGTTATACAACAAGGATGACGGACAAGCGGTCAAGGCAGATGACGTGGGATATAAAGTGACGCGTCGCCGTTCTTCCAAAAATCCAGCAGACTTGAAAACTATACCTGGTGAAATTAACGAGTATATGACTAGCGAACAGTATTTAAATGTGTGTTATGTAACCAACGAACAGACGTGTGAAGTGGATTATTCAAAGTTTCAAGTACGACCCAGCGACACGAGCGAGGCCGAACGACGTATAAAAAATACAAATTATTTGAAACGTGTCAAACTATTTAAAGCGTTTTCCGATAACAATCCGCAAATACGCAAGTACATAGACTGTAGACTTTCACCCACGATGTGTGTTTCCGATTACAAGAACGTGGTTAGTTCGTCCGAGGACAATACGCCATTGTACAAAATTTTGGCAACTATTGAACGAAATCATAACATTAAATTAAAGATAGTGCCGTCCAAGTTGGGCGAGATGTTGCGCAAAATGAGTCAGTATCCCGATAAATTACCGCAAGAAACGCTTACGGTGGTGAATTATGAAACGGACCTTAGGCATTATAAATTGATGTATGGTCTCGTGCCAGCTCGTTACTGCATGTCTATTGAGGTGCTGGCGACGAGTATGATACAGGCTCGTAAAAATGAATCGTACGATTTGTTCGAAGGTGAGGTTGAACTAATGTCCATGGCGCTATGGCGATTGACCGCCCAAGATTTAAAATTTTACAACGAACGTGTCGGTCGAACTTCCAAAAAGGAACTTTTGCGTTACTTGTATCTACGTTTAGTGGACACGTTACAACACGTACGCGCTCACGAATTCTCGAAATTCAACGCTGTCGATAAGTCTAGCTTTCAATCGGCTTGTCGTTTTTTAAAGGCCTTAAAACGCTATGCTCTTTTTAACAATAAGACCAAAATACAAACTATGGCGCTGGTTATAGCCAAAGAATTACTGATGCTCGTGTACATGTACGTCAGTCCCGAAGAGATTAATTTATGGTCGGGTTTGTTTTTGGATCTTGGCGTGCATCATGTGCTGTTTTCGCACACTTACAATTATTTGATTCGTCAACGTCCAAATATATTTACGTGGTTCGGGCACATGTTAAACATCTACGCCGATACGTTAAACGTCAAAGTACTTCGCAGCGCATGGCGTCATTATTCCGATAAAACAAAGATCGATAAAGACGGTAACAATCTTACGGTATTTACCAAAAAGGATGTACGCGTCATGTTTCATAAATTATTTCCAAAAGATAAAGACGTACCGCTCGCGTTGCTCGTAAAAATCGACAATTTTTTCATGATATTCGTGCACTATTTTACGCACTATTTACGTACAACGAGTCTCGTGGAACAGCGGACGATATCGTTGAAACATATAATATGTTTTTTAGAAATATTCAACACACGCGTATGGCCACGATACGGAAACGATCTCTTGAACGTTCAAGTGCGCAATACCATCAAGAAGGAATTTGCAGATTGCATAAAAAACGAACGTAATCGTATTATGGGTAACTTTGATAACGATCAATTTTCGTTGGATCCCGACGTAATCAATACGTTACTGTTGTTGGCCTTTAACGTATTGAGCTGGGTGATTGGACCGATTGTCGTGAGTCCATGTTCAGCGGCATCACCGCAAAAGTATGCGGCGCTCTTTATACGAGCCATCGATATATTTGAAAGAGACTATTTGGGTACATCGCCCAACTTTCCGTTTCGTTATGATTTTCCGACTTGGATCGATAACGCTCACGATGATAAGACGTATGAAGAGGGTGACGATTTTAACGAATACGAAAATGGTATACTCATGTTTCCGGAAATTGAAGTTTTTGATTCTAGTGATGATGAAAACGATGCCGATAATCGGAGAAATTTGGTACGACGCTTGGCGGGTGAGCGACGAAACGTTGTGGATTTGTGTATACCCGACGACGAGGTTTCGGATTTTAACGAGTCTGACAGCGAGTGCGAATTGTATGAAAATTCCACAAACATCGATCGTAAGATTGTTTTGATGCAAAAGATGACAAAAATTTGCAAAAAATTAAAAGATATAGATTTGCGAATAAATAAAGGATTGATTAACGACACTTTGGTTGAAGAAAAAATGATACTTCAGAAACAGCGCGAAGAATTGGAAGACGAACAGTATCGTTTGTCTATACGTATCGAAGATAATGATTTTATATATAAAATCAAAAGCAAACGTTTGGAATGCGAACGAATGGTGATAAATGGCGAGTGCGAAGAGACTTTGTTCGATTTGGGTATCGTTCCGCCGGACGTTGAACGGTATCTAAATCGTCCAATGTTTGAACGACACGTGGAGCAACGACCCAAGCGTAAGTTTGATGATTTTGAATCGGACGATGACGACAATTTTTTCGACGACGAAGCGGAAACGAAATCCACACCGAACGGCGTAAAACGATTGCACGTAAGCGACGAATCGTATGTCGTCGGTAGTGGTGGCTATAAGAGTGGCACGAAATTGAATAGCGGCGTCGTAGTCAAAAAGAAATCGAACAAGGTTGGCGTGAATTACAAGTTGGATTTTATAAAGTATCTTTTGAACGACGATGAAGATTTTAAAATTATGGATGGTGTAAAGATGTTTGGATTGGTGAGTAACAAGACGTTCAATCGCGGCGGTCGTTCAAAAGTTGGTTGTTCGCTGTGTAATATACCCACTAGCGGTTCGTATAGCGTAAAAATAGACTCTTCGTGCGCCATTGGTGCGTGTATGCAGTGCATGAATAAGATTTATAAACTTTTGTCATCTGACAAGGAATCGAGCGTCACGTTTGAAGAGTTGCAAAAATTTCTAAAAGTTCGTGTGGATTGTCGTTACAAAGCGCCCTTATTGTTTGACGCCGACGGAAATCGTATTACCGTAATGTTGCCAAAAATGTCGGGACCCGAAGACATGTACAAGTATACGTACAATAAAATGGACGAGCGATACGGCAAACGCATCGAAGTGAATAAATCGTTTAAAGCTCTATGCGATAAATATAATTGGACGGGTTACGCTCAAAAAATAAAGAAGCGAGCACCGCGACGTAAGGCGACATGATGCTAGTGATGGTATTACGCAGTAAAACGTGTTTACGACATTTATTTTATTATACATTTTATTATATATGATTATTATATTCTATATTATTATACACACTTCTACATTCTATTATATTATTATACATTCTATTATTATATTATTATACATTCTATTATTATATTATTATACATTCTATTATTATATTATTATACATTCTATTATTAT
>JBPBPJ010000053.1:0-11224 GCA_050954235.1 Janthinobacterium lividum
TGGTAGAAATAATTTTTTGAACATAAAAAAACGTTAGAATTTACAAATATATCATAATATTACCATCTTTTTTTGAACATAACGCTATGAAAACTTTAATATTATTCTCAAGTCTATGAAGTTATTTTTTCCTGATGTAACGAATCGTAAAATAAATTATTATGTGCAATTTGTTTGTGTACATAAAATATTTTGGTAGTATTCATTTTTTGACTATAAAAAAACAGTATATTTTAATAATATACGGTAATTTTACCATATACTCTTTGAACATAACGCTATGAAAACTTAAATATTTTTCCCAGGGCTATGATGTCATTTTTTCCTGATTAAGCGAATCGTAACATAAATTAATATGTGCAATGTGCTTGTGTCCTTAAAATATTTTGGTAGTAATCATTTTTTGAACATAAAAAAACAGTATATTTTACAAATAAACGGTAATTTTACCGTGTACTCTTTGAACATAACGCTATGAAATCTTAAATGATTTTCCCAAGTCTATGATGTTATTTTTTCCTGATGGAACGAATCGTAACATAAAATATAATGTGCAATTGGTTTATGTATATAACATATATTGGTAGAAATAATTTTTTGAACATAAAAAAAAAAAACGTTAGAATTTACAAATATATCATTATATTACCATCTTTTTTTTGAACATAACGCTATGAAATCTTTAATATTATTCTCAAGTCTATGATGTTATTTTTTCCTGATGTAACGAATCGTAAAATAAATTATTATGTGCAATTTGTTTGTGTACATAAAATATTTTGGTAGTAATCATTTTTTGACTATAAAAAACAGTATATTTTACTAATAAACGGTAATTTTACCGTCTACTCTTTGAACCTAACGCTATCAAAACTTAAATATTTTCCCCAAGTCTATGATGTTATTTTTTCATGATAGAACGGATTACGGAAAAAATTATAATGTGCAATGTGCTTGTGTCCTTAAAATATTTTGGTAGTAATCATTTTTTGAACATAGAAAAAACAGTATATTTTACTAATATACGGTAATTTTACCATCTACTTTTTGAACATAACGCTATGAAAACTTAAATATTTTTCCCAGGGCTATGATGTTATTTTTTCCTGATGAAGCGAATCGTAACATAATTTATTATGTGCAATGTGCTTGTGTCCTTAAAATATTTTGGGAGAAATCATTTTTTTGAACATAAAAAACAGTATATTTTACTAATAAACGGTAATTTTACCGTCTACTCTTTGAACATAACGCTATAAAATCTTAAATAATTTTCCCAGGGCTATGATGTCATTTTTTTCTGATGGAGCGAATCGTAACATAAATTAATATATGCAATGTACTTGTGTCCCAAAAATATTTTGGTAGTAATCATTTTTTTGAACATAAAAAAAAACAGTATATTTTACTAATAAACGGTAATTTTACAATCTACTCTTTGAACATAACGCTATAAAATCTTAAATAATTTTCCAAAGTCTGTGATGTCATTTTTTCCTGATGGAACGAATCGTAACATACATTTTTTCCAAATAATAGCATTCCTCTTTATTTTCTTCACTCTTCGACCACATCAATGTCTTAATACGGTCATAATAATATGTGTTGTGTACAAATAACCAGCAATAACGACATTAGTGTACTTGTTTTAATAAAAAAAAGGTAGTTATAAAAATCGGCAACAATAGACGCATACATATAGTCGGTATTAAACTACGCCTCCGTCAACATAGTAGTGTTAAAATATATGATAAAATTTACAAAAATGAATCGAAATTTAATTATCATGGATACGCGTAGTGTTGACAAAAAGCTCGATCTTGTTTGTCAATCTCTATCGAAGTTGATACTTAGTAAGCAGATAGAAAATGAATCCAACGTCAAGTCTGCTTGTGGCAAGGTGTTCTGTCTAAACCGTCTGAAGACTTTTAAAAATTGGCCGTTAGATTTTGTTTCTCCGGAAACAATGGCCAAAGCGGGGTTCTACTATACCGGTGTTGGGGATCGGGTTTCGTGTTATTTTTGCAGTGAGTATTTCGAATTTTGGACACTCGGTGAAGACCCATACAAGGAACACGTTTTTCGATCACCGCATTGTGAGTTTTTTGAAAAATCAATGAAAAGTTACGTCACAATATCGGATATTCAAAGATTCATAAAATCTACTTGTGTAACCATAAACCCACAGGTTTTTAGATATTCATTTCTAAACGAATTCGTCTCCGTTGAACCACGCTTAAAGTCATTCGAAAACAATAAAGACGATATCGCTCTAGACGTAAAAACGCTGAGCGATTCTGGATTAATTTACATCGGTGACGGTAAAAATCACGTAATGTTGTGTTTTTGCTGCGGTAACAGTTTAGACGACTTGGAAGATAGTGATGATCCTTGGATCGAACACGCCCGATTTTTTCCAGATTGTACGTACCTGAGGCTCAGCAGAGGTAACTATTTCGTGGATACTGTGGTGAAGGGTTTAAACACTCTTGAAACATTTAAGCGTTTCGGAAACAGTGATTATTTCTTCGATCCGTGTTTCGAAATTATAGAATCTGATGATTTAACGTCCACTGACGGAGTGAAGTGTAAGATATGCTACAAGGAACGCTTAGAAGTCTTATTCATACCATGCGGTCATGTGAGTGCGTGTGTGCAGTGTGCCAGTACTATGAAAAAATGTCCCATATGCAGATATCCGATTTCGGTGATGTTGCGTTTTGGAGTATATTCCCAAGTTGAAAAAAATAAACCGCTAACCGAAAATACTACATGCATGGTGTGCCATGAAAGACCAGTGGAGGCCATGAATATTCCTTGTCGTCATGCGTCCGTATGTGTTCAATGTTCAGACGGTGAACACCGATGTAATATGTGTTATACTCCTGCGTATTGCTATTTGAAAATCTATATTTAATTGTTTTTTTTCACAGTTATTATGAAAACAAATGCAACTTTTTGATTTCAAATTATATTATCGTGTTTCTTTTCTTCTTCACAGATCCCATAAACTCTTACACAAGCCACCTATTATTATTATAACATTGAAATCAACGGATGAGGCTCAGTCTCTGATCGATCGACCTGGTTTTTACTTAATTTTCACTCAAAATTAACAAGATATCACTATTTTTTTTTATTTAAATAAAGTTTTTTATATCTAATACTATTTTTAAGTGCTAGAAAAAAAATTACATTTCTTGTAAAAACTACTATTGAAAGTATCGGATTATCAGCTTCGTGTATCTACAAACAGAGTATCATATCGATAATGGATTTGGAACGATGAAAAGGGATATTGCGAAAACAACACTAACACTTCCGACATCCAACGAAGTCGATATATTCGTACCGACGATGACGTCCAGCGGTAAAATAAAAAAGTCTAAAAAATCAACTGCGAGCAAGTTGGTACACGCCGGTAGGCAGTTTTATTTGGAAATTGTTGCGAGAACGTGGTGTTTGGTCAAGACGTCTGCTGAACAGTTTCAATTAATAGAATATTCCATAAGCGACCTATCGGAATCACTGTCGGGCGCAAAGTCACAGATTTCGACAACCGAAGAATGTATGAAACAATTGCAACAGAAGCACTTTGAACAGGTATATAAATAATACAAGTAATAATGATACAACAACGAGACAAGCGTACAGTTTTCACGGAAGTCCATGAAACGGTCAAACACATACAAAAACCCAAAGATGACTCGATGGACGGAAGCCGACTCGGACGCTACGACCACGGGTTCCAGTTTTGTCTAAAATGTAGAAAACCTTTGGATCGGAACACGCCAACACCGCTCTGAACATTGTTCTCGTCAGCACAGGATCGGTGGATTGTAGGGCAATATATTACGTTACATAAAAAAATTATTGTAACATCTTAGTGTTTTTTTTTTTTGTTTTTTTTTTGATGTATACTTAGTCGGACGAGAATTATTGTTACCCCGACGGACACTTTTATTTTAAAAATTCACAACACTATGCTGTATTGTTTTTGTATTATAATTCATTATGGAAAAAAAATAAACAAAGTACTGTTGGTTTCAAATGGTTATAAAAATTTTTTATGTACATATTTTTTGTATTCACATTTATTGTTAAAAAAAAATATATATATATATATAATGAAACTTAAAATACATAGAATACATAAAATTTCAAATACAATAAAAAAAAAGAGTGGGCAAGTGGGTACCGCCGCTCTGCTGTAGATTAGGTGTTTTGTTTTTTTTTTTTTTGGGGGGGGGTGGACCTCGGACTAGGGTAGGTTAAATTTGAATGCAATGATGAAAAAACATACATCATAGTAAAAACCAATACATTCATCGTTCCTCTCAGAGTCTAAAATCAACTATATAATATTAATAATTTAAAAATTGCGATATATCATTTTTATAATTACATACGAACAGTGTAACATAATGAATTTTATAAAAAAAAAAAAATATTGGTGTGGTGGTGGCGCAGGTGTGTATATGTCCTACACGTTGATGTACTGTTATTGCATATACAATGCGCCGTGTTACATGAAACTTTTCAACATGCCTACGATTTAAGAATTTCTCTTTACAATATTAACGTATATGCGTTTAATATTTACACAATTTTTTTTAATATAATCAACAGAATAATCAGGACCGTGTAGTTTTGCTTCTCACAAGAAAACGACACAACAGTCTTTTTTTATTTTTACCGTATCGCCCCACCGATTTCGATCTCTCGGATTCGATGTAAAATTTGATTTCATCGAATCCGATGATAGATTATAGACGTCCTAGTTATCAAATGTACACACTCATGTACGCAAATATGAATTCGGAACATATCAAACAAAATTGGTCATCATCCAACGCACAGTTACAACACATTGACACGTGTCTACAAGGTAGACAAACGACTTGAATCGGTTCGTCGCAACAGACCTTGCACACAGTCGGATCAAACCGAACTGACGTATCCGCAACCGTTTCTTCTCGTTCTGCAGAGTCAAACCCGATCCTCATGGATACAACGATCGGTTGTCGACAGGCGGCACAGCGGTCGAGCATCACGGCACATTGAGTGCACGCGACTATATGACCACAAGGCATAAATAGCACTTCTAGATTATCTTCGTAGCAGACTTTGCACAACAATGAATTCGACCGTGACGACGGAAATGCGTCTGACGGCCGCGATCGTAATGATGTTGGTTGCGACCATAATGACGACGACGACGACGACGACGACGACGACGTGATGTTATGTGTTTGGTGTGGTGGTCGTCGCATGTCTTGTTTTTGCCCTATCTTGCGTATGATCAGATCGGGTTTCAAGAACTCTGTGTACAAGTCACATTGTCCGAATGTTTTATTAAAATGAAGCATTTCAACACAACGTTGTGCCTCACTTTCTGTAGAATAATTAGAAACGGTGATTGATTTGTTCAATTCTTGTAGGTCGAGTTTTCTGATCAACTCGTCGTGTTCATCAACGTCAAATTTCACAAACCGATTGCCTTTTTGCAATCTGATGTAACTGCAAAAAGGCGAGCTCTGCAAATGTTCGACCCAAGGGTCGATACCGTGTCTCTTCCAGTCGACCAGAGTTTGATTGCAAACGAAACATATCAAACTATCGTTGTTCGAATCATCACTGTTGTAAAAGAATCCGGCTTCGCATAGACTTAAAACATCACGTTTTAATAGTGTCGTGAATGTTTCAAAAGTACGGATTCGAGATTTCAACGCAGAAAACTGTTTATGTTTTTTGTCGATTCCATTTTTCGGATCCATCAATACGCCGTTGGAACGTATGAAATCATGAACAACACCAATAGTTGATAGTTGGTGAATTGCGTTTATATGGAAAAACTCACAGTTTGGCGATTTCGATTTGTGCTGTTTGTACGGATCTTCGCCTTTAAGCCAATATCCAAACTTGATAGCACAATACGGACACTTGACAGTATCTTGATGGCTCATGAAATAAAAACCGGCTTTAGCCATCTGAACAGGCGTGATGAACGACAGTGGCCATCTGTCGAAAGTCTTCAGGCGATCTCTATAAACACGCATATCACCAGAGTACTTGTAACAACTACTCATGGTTCCGGCGAGATTGTCGAAGTGAAAAACCGTCAAGCCGTATCGTTGAGCGGAACCCGTTCGGCGATAGTAATCACCGCAGAGACTGTTCACTACGACTGACGCGAACGAACGTGATTTTTTTTTTTATTTGCTGTAAAAAGGATCGGTGGACTATAGGAAAAAAATTGTATAGTAAAAAAAAAAAATAAAAATAATTGTAAAACCTTCGTATTTTATTTTGATTTATGACCATCGGACGAGAGCTAACGTTCGTCTGACGGATGTGTTTATTTGAATTTTTTTTTTTTTTTTTTGTAACAATAGTTTATATTTTTTGTACTTTTAAACATATTACGATTTCAACTCAAAGAAAAAACAATATCAATCACACGACATCAGAGTGAGATTTTTATAGCGCTTTAATTTTTCAGATATTTTTGTGTGGGTGGAGTGGTACGTGTAAGTGAAATCGACCGGCTACGTAGTCGGTGACGGTTAATACGCACTGGTTGAACATCCGCCTTCATACAAGACTCTCATTCTTGCTAAGACTTTACGAAGCATCCTCGAAACGTCCAAATGTAGCATCCAGTCTTTTCTATTAATCGCGTCTAACAAGAACTTCATTTGCAGTTTTGAAAAACCTTTTATTTCTAAATTGTTATCAAACGCTTTCTGAGCAATTACATTTGCTCTTACGTCCGAGAGGCGATCTTGACATTTTTCAACAATTTTATTGTATCCGCCGAGCGTTAGCTTGACACCCGTAAACTGCGAACGTATGGTTGCCAAGTCTTTGATTTGATCCCAAAAATCGGACAAGCTCAAAATTTGATAGTACGGGTCATATACGTCGACGTAAGACTCTATGCTGAAAAATGAAAATATGATTATCTCCTCTGAAATTGTATTGTTAATTTTTCGACATAGTTAGTTACTTTTTAAGTATATATTCTTCCATTTTCGCAGTGGTCTCGACCAATTTCACAGCGTTAATGTTATCGATGGCTTTATTTTTCGTTTGAACGTGATAATATCTTCTGGCCGTTTCCTCGCTGTGTTGCAACGTAGTCGCAAGCGTTGCCATGACGTTTGACTCGTGGTTACTTCCTGCAGTTTCGATTTGTTTTCGTATCAACGTGGCTGATATTTTTAACACTTCCCCGGGGGTTCCGTCTATTTTTGGCAGTCGTATGTCCCGGCTCTTGCACTCGGCGTTGATCAGATCAAATATTTTCGTAACCGGATTACCCGTATTCGTTATGAAGAAGTTGTACACCGCTGTGTTATCGACTTTTTTTCTCAACGCGTAATATCTGAAAATAATAAAAGACACATCACACGCCATTTGAATGTTGTATTTTTGCCCACCGATCCATCAAGTCCATGGTTTCCCTATCGAGCACTATATTTGCAGGGGTCTTGTCTCCGGTCTTATGTTTTTCAACCCATATAACGCTCGTGTCTCCGCGGTTGGCCTTTTCATACTCCTGCAGCGTAAGATGCTGTATGACTCCAATTCTCAATTTGTTGCTGAATATCAACAATGTGGCCATCGCAGTAGTGACCTTTCGCCACAGCTTGCTCGTCTGAAATCGGAGCAGTTTGAATACTTCCAGTGTAAAACAGCTATGATTATTTTTACACTTTACCAGAAGGTTCGTTCTACGACCGTCGATAACTTTTGCAGAAATGTCAAGTTTCATGGTGGTTTTGTTGAAGATCACTTCCAGCTCTACTAGGTTTATCAATAGCTCTGATCTCATTTTCTCCACGAGTTCATTTATCAACGTAAATGACGGTAGGCTATCAACGTCTAGAACTTTATTAGTAAACTTTTCTTGCGTGGTCATTTTCCCGGCACCTTTGTATTTTTCGCTTAAAATATCCATTGTGAATTTGATCTTGTCGAGTACTGAGCGATCGGGCATACCGTTAAGCCCTGGAAAAGTATCGTCCATGTAGCAGAACATGGTAATGGCCTTTGTATACACGGGTCTCAACGCTTTTAGGTACGCGACATTTGTCGAGTTAGTCTGACCCAACTTCACGCGGCTAAGCAAAGAACAGAGAACAGCGTAACACTATCTATCAGCTTTGTGTTCATTGTTATTCAAGGGTTTTTTTTTTTTTTTTTTTTAGTTAGTTACCGATCGAGAAAATCGAGCACCAGATCAGCGTGTTGCAAGAGGTCAGACCAATGAGTTGGTGGATTGCCTTTTTCAGTGAGTTGGTCATTGACAAATCGCAGTGTTCGGCTTATGGTGGCGATGTAACATTTGGCCGCTCTTTGCTGGTTGGGGTGGGACCGGTCCAAAGACGTCTGGTACAACGTCAACAGCGGATAGTCTTTGGGCATTTTTTGCTGTAGCCCCGCAGCCACCAACCTGGACAACAGAGTCTCAGATTTTGACCTATAAGAAAAAAACGAAACATTTACACTCAAACGCTACAATCGCTAAATGTATTCGCACACACACACACTTTTTACTGTTATTGTCGTTGTCGGCGTTGTCGTCGTCGTCGTCGTCGTCGTCGTCGTCGTTGTCGTTGTCGTTGGCGTCATTGACAATCATACTCACTAGTTCTTTGGATGGTCGAGCTCCGGAAGTTCCCGCCCGAACAGTCGTCGACATTGGGATGTTTTCTACCGATGTTACTTGTACACCACCATACAACACGTCCATGTCATCAAACAATCTATTTAGCCATTTTTGGTTCAATATTGGTCTTAACCTGTCTATGTAATCTACATTTGGGAGATGCCAGCTTCCGTGCCATATTTGCACTTGGAACCCGTGCAGAAGACTGAAAAAAAAGGTTTTTTTTTTGTAATAAAGTATAATATGGAGTGAGCAGTTACATCATACTTATAAAGGGATTGCCTCAAGCCATCATCTCTCCATCTGTTCCATCCGATAGATTCTACAATCGTAGACAGTTTTACAAGTTTTAATCCTTTAGAAGAGCACTCTTTCAAGATAGAAGCAAATTTTTGAGCACTGCTATCGACTGGAGATTTTAGTAAATAGCTGTGTTTCCGTTTAACGTGGCGCGGAATATGATCGGCCGACATAAATTCGCAAAACGGGCAATACTTGTAAGGCTGAAATGAATAGCAGTAGTAGTCGTCAATTTTCACTAGAGACAACTGTTACGGTTTCATACTCTGTCACAGCTGATACCCCGATTTATACGTTCCAAAACAGATATTCTTTGTTTCCCCGTAATAAGAGTTGCTAATTCGAGATCATCATCATTAGTCTCAACGGTATCTGGGTCTACTGCGTGTTCATCATGTTGTTCAAACGGCTGAGTGAGCTGTAAAATATATATATATATATGGAAGTAAATGTTAAACTATACGGTTGAAATTATTGGGTAGAATACTACACACGTTTCCTTTTGGCTCATCAACGTGGCTATTATCAACTACTTGCCATACTAGAGATAAAAGATGAATAAAAATAAAACATACGTATACGAACTACCATAAATACCTTCACCGTTGTCAACGGTTTCAAATGTACGGAACTTCGGTGATATTGCTGCATGAAATCGACAAAAATATAACAATAAATACAAACAATGACAAAATAATGTTCAACCTTATTAAACCTTAAATTTCAACGCTTACGAATGCGTAATTTAGTTCGAATAACTGATTATCGATCGTGTACCTCTTTTAGTTGATTTAATATTTCTTGAATCACTATTAGAACAGATGTCATCGTCTTCGCTATCATTTTGGTCATCACTAACCGTGAATGACTTGGTCGGATTTGATAATTCGTTATTTTTCCGTTCTTCTTCTTCGACTTTTAATTTTAGATTTCGGTCATTGTATAAGTTTAAACTATGCTCTAAAACAAACAACAGAGTGTGAATAATATAAATAGTTACACGAATGCGTTACGAACAAATTATGCTGGTTTACTTTTTTTTGATGGTATTTTTGGAATATCCGAACTTAGATTACCGTCATCGTCGAATTTTAAATGCCCTAAAAAAAAAAAAAAAAAAAAAAAAAAAAATACCAATTAGCACTGTATTGAGAATTGCAGGAACTAAATACGAGTCCAACGTCACGGCGGCAACGCTTGCTGAAGACATCACCGCGTCCAAAACGAAAAATAAAGTCGTAGATAACCTTAACAAATCCCAATTTGGGATGATCATCCGATCAAGTATAATCGTACTTAACAACCATACGTTGGAAGTTTCCAAAAAAAAAAAAAAAAAAAAAAAAAATGAAAGGAAAACGGTCGATATGTTGTTAACAGTTACATCAGACAATTACTCACGATTTAATTTGATTGTATTTTTTCTCTGCATGTTATATTTCTAATATAATATGTAATATATTATATTCAATTACCATGAATATTACTGAAAAAAAATATCTATCTAAGATATCAGGAGAACCGCGTTGGCGGGAACAGACAACGTGTTAAAATGGTGAAAGTGCAAATACAAGTGTCCGTTCTTTATGAAATTATTGAACAAGAGATAATAATATTGTAGAACGCCCTTGTATACATTTCTAAAATAACAATAATATGCGTTAAAATGCGTATTATCGCGTCATATTTCAAAAATACAAACGAGGTTGGTTTTTAATCGGTATGTACACCAACCTTGTATACATTTCTAAAATAACGATATTTAGTTTAAGTATAAACTAAATATGTGCCAGTAGTATAAATAAAAATAGTTTGGTTATTACTAACAACCAAACTATTTTTATTAAACTATAAATTATACTTAAATACTAATAACTTATTAGTATGTAAGTATAATATTTATAGTTTGATTTTTTTTTTTTTTAATTTCAATTGTTTTTAATATTATGAATAATTATGAATTTAATTATATAAAAATTATTTTTATTAAAATTATATTTTTATATAAAAAATTTGATTTAAATAGAAAATCGTAAAAGAATTATTAATATTTTAATTTAATAATACAATTTAGATTAAAATTATTTTTATTTTTATATCTGAATATGTAAGAATTATTATATTTATAGGAATATTATTATGTGAAATGTTTTTTTTTTTTTTGTATTAATAATGAATACATTTTATTTAAATGTTTTTATATTTATATTTTTAGTTATTTGATTACGTGGATATTTACCTTTGTCAGAA
>JBPBPJ010000103.1:0-10424 GCA_050954235.1 Janthinobacterium lividum
TATTTATCATTGCATAAATTATATAAAATTATTTTATAAAAATAAAAAATAATCATTAATCACAATAATATATAAATATAATGTATATATTATTGTTATATAAAAAATCATAAAAATAAAGCATTTAAAACATCGTAATAAATATTTTGTAACTGTAATAAATCTAAAATATTTACACATTCATTTATTTGATGGATAGTAGAACTTAATAAACCAAATTCTACTATTTCATCAGATAAATCAAAAAGAAATCTACCATCAGAAGTACCCCCGTTTGTTTTAATAACGGGAGTAATTCTAGTATTATTATATATACTAGTCATTAAAATATGGCATAAATTATTGGGTATAGAAAGAAAGGGTTTAGCATAGTGTTTCCAAGAAATAGAATATTGCAGTGAATGTTTAACAAGTAATTCATTAATTATATTGATGATTACTTTTTCGTCTACTAAAGGACTAAACCGTATGTTGAAAAATACGTTTAATTCTCCTGGTATCATATTAGTAGTATAATTTTTTCCTGAAAATATTTTTGAAATTTGAAGTTTAGTCGGTTCAAAAAAATCATTACCTTTATCAAAAGATAAAGTAGACAGTTCTACTAAAAAAAGAGCAGAGCAATGTATAGGGTTATGGGCTAAATTAGGATAAGCTACATGACCTTGCTTACCATATATTTTTAATTCAGCTGATAAAGAACCTCGACGACCATTTTTTATACAATCACCTAAAACTTTTTCACTCGTAGGTTCCCCAACTAAACAATAATTAATTCTTTCATTTCTTTTTTTTAATATTGCAGCAACTTTTTTAATTCCATTTTTACCTGTTGATTCTTCATCAGAAGTAATTAAAAAAGATATACGACCATTATGATTAGGATTCTTATTTAAAAAATTTTCTACTGCTATTAGCATAGCTGCAATTGAACCTTTCATATCTACCGCTCCTCTACCAAATAATACACCATTTTTTACAGTAGATATAAAAGGAGGAGTTGTCCAATTCAATAAATTTCCAGCAGGTACAACATCTGTATGCCCTAAGAAAGTAATGGATTTTCCAAAACCTTTCCATGCCCAAAAATTGTTGGTATCATGAAAATTCATTTTTTCAATAAAAAAACCACATAATTGCAATCTTTGTATTAATATTTCTTGACAACCAAGATCCTTTGGACTAATCGAAGGTATATTTATTAATTGTTGAGCAAGATTAAGTACTTTGGTATACATACCATACCCTAATATGATTTTATATAATTAAATATTTTAAAATTCTCAAAAAAAAATTATTATTAATATAACAATATAATAGTACCAAAAATAAACAAAAACAATTAATCTGATGAAACAAAAAAATTCTTTTTAATTCGATCTACTATTTTATCAATTGTAAAACCAAATATATCAAATACATGGGTACCTGGTCCTGATTCTCCAAACTTATCGATACCTATCTTTAAACCTTCTATTCCTATATATTTATACCAATAAGTGCTAATTCCCGCCTCAATAGATACCCTATGTATAATCTTTTTGGGCAATACTGATTCACGATATGTTGTATCTTGATTATCAAAACAATCCGTAGAAACCATAGATACTACCCTAACATGATAACCTAAAGTATACATTTTTTTAGCAACGCCAATAGATAATGGTATCTCTGAACCAGTAGAAATAATAATAATACTAATTTTATCACCAAATTCTCTTAAAATATATCCACCTTTAAATATATTTTTTATTTGATACTCTGTTCTTGTAAATTGTGTTATATTTTGACGCGATAATATTAAAGCAGTCGGACCTTCTTTTCTATTTAGCCCATAAAACCAAGCAGTTGCTGTTTCTAAAGAATCACAAGGTCTCCAGACACTCAGATTAGGTATTCCTCTTAACATAGCAATATGTTCAATAGGTTGATGAGTTGGTCCATCTTCTCCTAATCCAACAGAATCATGAGTATAAACAAAAATTTGTCGTGTTTTCATTAAAGCTGCCATACGAACTGCACTACGCGCATAATCTGAAAAAACTAAAAAAGTACCCGTATATGGAATAAAACCACCATGATGATAAATTCCATTGGCTATTGCCGTCATGCCAAATTCCCTTACACCATAATGAATATAATTACCAGTATTATTTTTATTTATAGATTTAGATCCTGACCAAATAGTTAAATTACTAGGAGCTAAATCAGCAGAACCACCTATTAATTCGGGTAAAAAAGGACCAAAATATTCTAGTGTTTTTTGCGAAGCTTCACGAGTAGAAATATCTTTTGGTAAACTATTCATCTTTAACAAAAATTTTTGTAAAACAATATTTAACTCATACGGTAATTTTTGTTTTATACGACGTTTATATTCTATATACAATTCCGGATATTTTATAGAATAATTTTTTAGTACATTTTTCCACGATACTTCAGCTAAATTTCCTGATTTAACAGCATTCCAGGCAGAATATATATGCTGAGGAATATGGAAAGGATCATAAGGCCAATTTAAATATGTCCGAGTTAAAGCGGTCTCTGCGTCTCCTAGAGGAGCCCCGTGTACACTTGACTTACCAGATTTATTAGGAGAACCAAACCCAATGATTGTATTACAAATAATTAATGATGGCTGAACAATATTTTTTTTAGCATTTTTTATTGAGTAAATAATTTCTTCTGAATCATGACCGTTTATTTCTATAACGTGCCAATTATATGATAAAAAACGTTTTTTTGTATCATCTGTAAACCATTCAGATGTTTCGCCGTCAATAGAAATACCATTTTTATCATAAAATACAATTAATTTACCTAACTTTAAAGTACCTGCTAATGAACATGCTTCATGAGAAATGCCTTCCATAAGACATCCATCTCCAACAAAAATCCATGTGTAATGATCTACAATATTAAATGTATCTCTATTAAAATATTGTGCAAATAATTTTTCAGCAATGGCCATACCAACACCCATAGCTAATCCTTGTCCTAAAGGACCAGTAGTAACTTCTACTCCAGGAGTACAATATATTTCTGGATGACCCGGTGTTTTAGAGAAACACTGTCTAAAATTTTTTAAATCGTCTATAGAAATATTATATCCTGATAAATGTAATAAACTATATAACAACATAGATGCGTGACCATTTGATAATACAAATCTATCTCTATTCTCCCATAAAGGATTATTAGGATTATGTTTTAAAAAATCACGCCATAAAACTTCAGCAATATCTGCCATTCCCATAGGAGCTCCAGGATGACCAGATTGTGCTTTTTGAATAGCATCAATACTCAAAATTCGTATTGCATTCGATAATTCTTTTCGTGATAACATGTATATTCCTTTTAGGATACATTTTTCAAAATATAAAAATATTAAAAAATTATTTTTAAAAAAAATCAAGAAAATTAAAACAAACCTAATAAAAATTTCTCTAATGCTATTTGATCATAACTAAATTGTCGAATACCTTCAGATAATTTTTCTACAGCCATTGCATCTTGATTATGTAAGAATCTAAATTTAGGCTCTGATAAAGGTTTTGGTTTAGATGAAATAGTAGAAATTTTATTAATATCTAATTTTCTATTAAATTTACATGTTTGATTCTCTAATATTTTTAATAAATCAGGAGATATCGTAATGCGATCACATCCTGATAATTCTAGAATCTGTTCTACTTTTCTAAAACTAGCGCTCATAATAATAGTTTTATACATATATTTTTTATAGTAAAAAAAAATTTTTTTTACAGCTAAAACTCCTGGATCGGAATTAGAAAAATATGGATTATCTATGTTATTTTTTTGATACCAATCAAAAATTCTACCAACAAAGGGAGAAATTAAAAATACGTCAGACTCAGCACATGCACGAGCTTGTGCAAAAGAAAATAAAAGCGTTAAATTGCATAAAATACCTAATTTTTTTAATTTATAAGCAGCTTGAATGCATTCCCATGTAGCTGCTAGTTTAATTAGAACTCGTGAAGTATCAATATTTTGCTCTCGATATAAATCGATTAATTTAATCGCTTTTTTAACACATTTATCAGTATTAAATGATAATCGTGCATCAATTTCTGTAGATATATATCCTGGAATATATTTTAAAATTTCTTTACCAAATCCTACGGAAACCATATCACTAGCATTCTGTAGTTGGTTTAATTGCGATCCTCCTATTTTTTTAGCATATCGAATCGCTTCGTTAATGATAAATTCATATTTTTTTGATAAAGCACTTTTTAAAATCAATGTTGGATTAGTAGTTGCATCTTGCGGTCTATATTGAGCAATACATTCGATATCTCCACTATCTACAACCACAGTAGTATATCTTTTCAAAAGTTCTAATTGATTCATATTTAAAATCTCATAATATAAACATATAAAAATAATAACGTATATAGAATTATAAATAATAATATAATTATTATTAAAGTTTAATAAAATTTATCATGCATCACAGTAATATAAATATATTAATTACATAATATCATATTAATGTCTTAATTTACTAAAACTATGAAATAGTATTATAAAATAAAGAAATATTAAAATAAACTTTTAAATAAAACAAAAATAAATTTTTAACAATATTTTTTTATTACTAAACTAGCATTCGTACCACCAAATCCAAAACTATTGGACATAGCAACATTAATAACAGAATTAATAACATTCTTTACTATTTTCATATTACTAGCAGATGAATCTAGCGTATCTATATTAATACTAGGAGCAATAAAATTATGTTTTAACATTAACATAGTATAAATAATTTCTTGAGCTCCAGAAGCACCTAAAGAATGACCTGTAATGGATTTAGTTGATGATATATATGGATCCACTTCTGAAATATTAAAAACTTTTTTTATAGCATGTAATTCTGTACTATCACCAATTTTAGTAGAAGTACCGTGAGCATTAATATAATCAATGGAATTAATAGTATCTCGCATAGCATATTCCATGCAACGTACAAAACCTTCTCCTGAAGGAAGTACCATACTATAGCCATCACTAGTAGCTCCATATCCTATTACTTCAGCGTATATGTTAGCATTTCTTGACAAAGCAGCATTTAGTTCCTCTAAAACAAGAATACCGCTACCCCCAGAAATAACAAATCCATCACGATTTTTATCGAATGCTCTAGAAGAGAGTTCAGGAGTGTTATTAAAATGTGTAGATAAAGTTCTCATAGAGTCAAATTGACATGCTAATTCAACACTTAATTCTTCTCCCCCACCCGCAAAAATCATATCTTGTTTACCTGAAGAAATCAATTCGTATGCATGACCAATACAATGAGAAGAAGTAGAACATGCAGAACTAACAGAGTAACTAACACCATGAATTTTGAAAAGAGCTCCTAAACACGCAGAAATAGAAGATGGCATATTTTTAATAGCAAAGTATGGACTAACTGTACTAGTTTTATTGTTCTGTTTATTAAACAAAGGTGTATAGCATTGAGCAGGTCCGCTTCCAGATCCTATAATAATACCTACTCTAGGATTTTTCATATATATTTCAGGATATAAATTACTATCCTGAATAGCATCTTTAAAAGATAAATAAGAATACATGGTTGCAGGATTCATAAACCGTAACCACCTAGAAGGTATTTCTCTTATTCTGTCTACAGGCACATCACCCCAGACTGTGCTATGTAAACCAAATTTTTTCATTTTTTGAGAAAAAACTATACCGGAAATACCATTTTTTAATGACTTTACAATATCTTGTTCTGTACTGCCAATACTTGAAATAATTCCAAAACCTGTAATAACTGTTCTTTTCAATAGTTAAACCCTTAAAAATATACTTAATAAAAGTTAAAAAACTTATCTACATCACTATGATATAGAATATAAATATAATTAACTATTCAGATAAATTATTTAAGATATTAAAATGCACATAATTTAATTAATAAAATTTTTTATTTGTAATAAATTACGATGTTTATTATAATAAAAATATTATTAATAAATTATAATTTTAATATAAATAATTATAATTTAAAAATACTGTTTATTTTTAAATAAAAATAATACTCAGTTACATGTAAAAAATCACAAACATCTAACAAAAGAAAAATACTAGCATGTATAAAAAAAAAACAAAATAGGTTTATTATACATTATACCTACACCTATTGGAAATTTACTAGATATTACATATCGTTCTATTAATATATTAAGAAAAGTAGATTATATTATTACTGAAAACATAAAACACACATCAATATTATTAAAAAAATTTTCAATCGTAAACATCTTGTTATCATTAAATACATGCAACGAACGCAAAAAAACCAAAAAATATATAAGCATGTTAAAATCTGGTAATAACATTGCACTAGTATCCAAAGCAGGAACTCCTGTTATCAATGATCCTGGATATTTATTAATAAAAGAATCTTATCATCAAAAAATTCGTGTAGTACCATTACCTGGAGCCTGCGCAGCTATTACAGCTCTTAGCGCATCAGGATTTAAAACTCATCAATTTTGCTATGAAGGTTTTTTACCTAATACAAAAATTGCGTGTAAAAAAAAACTATCATCTTTGTGTAATGAAACAAGAACAATTATTTTATACGAATCCTCAAAAAGATTAATAAAAACCATGAAATTAATAAAAAAAATCATGGGTAAACATCGAAAAATTACAATTGCTAAAGAAATAACAAAAAAATGGGAAAATATTCAACGTGGTACTATTAAAAAATTGTTATCTAAAATCAAAAATGAAATACGTTGGAAAAAAGGAGAGATCACTATTATTATTAATGGATCAAATCCTGTCATATCTAATATTATACCGAAAAAAGTATTTAAAACATTTTATATTCTAGAAAAAATCATGCAGAAAAGTACAGCAATAAAAATTACTGCAAAAATATGTGGATTTAATAAAAATATTTTATATAATACTATTATCAAGAAAAAATTACATGAAGTTGATTGAACAGTCGCTGTTTAAAATTTACATAATTAACAGAGGAAAGTCCGGGCTCCTTAGGGTATGGTGCCAGGTAACACCTGGGAAGAGTGATCTTACGACTAGTGCAACAGAAAAAAAACTACCAAATATAAAAATTACATATAAATATTGAATATTTTTAAAATATTTAAAATAGGTACAGGTGAAATGGTGCGGTAAAAGCGCACCGCAAAATTGGTAACAATTTTGGCTCGGTAAACTTCCACCAGGAGCAAGGTCAAGCAGAAGAGTGCGACCCGCACATTACTTCGGGTAGACTGCTACGAATTAATAAGAAATTATTAATCTAGATAAATGACTGTTTTTAACAGAACCCGGCTTATAAATCAACTTCGTGCAGCATGCGTACTTATTTTTCAAAAACCTGAAATTTGTACTTTATCAATTAATATTGATGCACATTGAATTGAGTTATTTGAATTTATATCATTTGCTAAAGTTATCATATTATTCCACATATTCAGTAAATTACCAGAAATAGTAACACCATGAACTGGATATTTTATTTTTCCATGATCTATCCAAAAACCACATACACCTCTAGAATAATCTCCAGTTACTATATTTACACCATCTCCAAATAATTCTGTTACTAAAAAACCTGTATACATTAAATCTAGAATTTGATCAAATGATTGAATAACTTTTTTTTTAGTTGATATCAACCAATTATATGTTCCTCCAGAATGTCCAGTATTTAGCATATTTAATCGATTAGCTGAATACGTATCTAATAACCAGGTTTTTAATACTCCATTATTAATAATTTTTCTAGACACAGTAGCTATGCCTTCATTATCAAATAAATTAGATGATAAACCCTTATCTAAAAATGGATTTTCAAAAATATTTAACCAAGTAGGAAAAATTTGTTTGTCTATATAATTTAACAAAAATGTTGATTTTTTATATACTGCATACCCGTTAATAGCACGTTTTAAATCAATAAACAACTCATATGAAATATCTGATTTGATAATAATAGGAGAAATTTGTGTTGCAATTTTTTTTGAATTTAATTTTGCAATACTTTTTCGAGCGCTACTTTTTCCAATCCAAACTGGTTTATCTAGATCCTTAAAATCTCTTGCAGTAGTGTAACTAAAATCTTTTTCCATGCAACCTTGACTACTTGCGATGGTACAACTGGATAAATAATATCGTGTAGACATTCTTGTTCCAATCCAGTCACAACTATTACCTAAAATTTTTAAATCAATAAAATATTCAAAAACAGAACCTTCAGTACCGGTAATTTTAGAATCAAAATTTAAAGCATAAAAATCAGTAATATTGACTAAATTATTAATTTCCTTTAGACTAAATAATTTAGGAAAAAATATATTTATTGTTTTATTATTCTTGTATAATAAATTTATATCTGGAAATCTTAAATGTTTATCAACATCTATATGTTTAGACATAATAATTGATTTATCAATAGATTTATAAATTCCTGAAACAGACACATCATTGGAAAAAACAGAAGATCTACGGTGATTATTATAGATTGTAACTACATGATTCATACAATTAGATGATTCAATATCATCTATAGTTCCATGTCTACTAGATATGGAAATACGATATATTTTTCCTATCTCAATAATACCAAAAATAGAATTTTTTTTCAAATACAACAAAACATGCTGCATATTATGTGTTAAAAATTTTAAATCTTGTTGCAAGTTATGACAAAATAACATCAATATATCCTTAATAAAAATTTATATGTTATCTACATAGTGTGTATTATAATAATAATTGTTATTGTAAAACTAAAATCTACTCTGTATTTTTTACAAAAAATTTTAATAATGAAAATATTAAAAATATTCAGTATATATTTAAATATATTTAAATAATATTAATTACATTACAAATTTCCAAATATATTTATTCTACAAACTTAATTTATAAAAAAGTCATTCTATTAATCTCCTCATTAATATAAATAATTATTTATTCTTATAGTCATGGTAAAAATATGAAAAACTTTTCTCAAATTCCAGCAGGAAAAAATATACCTTATGATATATATGGAATTATAGAAATTCCTGCTTATTCTAGTCCTGTAAAATATGAATTACACAAATCTTTTAACGTATTACGTGTAGACAGATTTATACCTACAACTATGTTTTATCCTTGTAATTATGGATTTATAAATCAAACTTTATCGTTAGATGGTGATCCGTTAGATATTTTAATTCCTACTCCGTATCCTTTACAACCAAAATCTATTATCCGATGTAAACCTATTGGATTATTAAGTATGGAAGATGAAAAGGGAATAGATACAAAAATTATAGCGGTTCCACATAAAAAAACTACACGAGAATACATTAAAATTAATAATATTAACCAATTATCAGAATTATTAAAAAAACAAATCATTCATTTCTTTAATAACTATAAAACTCTAGAAAAAAACAAGTCTGTACAAATTCAAGGATGGAAAAATGTTGAATCTGCCTATCAAGAAATCAATAATTCAGTTACGAGATACCATGAATAATAAATTAAAATATATAAACATATAAAAATTACAACATTCTAGTTTTAAACAAAACATTACTATAAATACATAATAGTAATTATTATAACTGTTTGGAATACCCATTATGTCAAAAATATGCCAAGTTACTAAAAAAAAATCTATGCTAGGACAAAACCGTTCTCATGCCATGAATGCAACTAAAAGAAAATTTTCGCTTAATATACAGTATCACAAATTTTGGTTACCAAAAGAGAAAAAAAAGATAAAAATACGAATATCTGCGAAAGGATTAAGAATGATAAATAAATTCGGAATTGAAAAAATATATAAAAAATATATTATATAGGTAAAAATATGGCTAAATCTAATAGAATTAAAATAAAACTAATATCCTCTAGTAAAAGTAAGCATTACTACACAACAACTAAAAACAAAAGAAACACAACAAGTAAATTGAAATTAAAAAAATATGATCCAATTTATGGAAAGCATGTTATGTACGAAGAAAAAAAAATAAACTAATATTTAGAACATTTATAATACAAATACATGTTATACATATTTACCGGAGATCTACTGCAGATCTCCAATAAAATATATTATATTAATATTTTCATATTTACTTTATAAAAAATGAAAACAATTTATATATAATAATTATTATACTTAAAATAAAAATATATATTAATAACAAAATCATCGACGATGTAATTGTCCTATAATATATACTTTTAAATAATAAAAAAAATTTTTTACTAAAATCTTACTAATCCAATAAAATCGAAAAATAAAATATTTAAATAAAATTAAACTAAAAATAAAAATAATAACCGAAAAAGAAGAAAATAATGATGTATTAGGTAAAATTCTATTCAATAGCATACATGCTATATAT
>JBPBPJ010000080.1:0-10188 GCA_050954235.1 Janthinobacterium lividum
TTAACATTTTCTAATTATCACCCCTTTATCAGATAAAAAATTTTTTAAATCTATAATAGAAACTGTTTTATCGTGAAATATAGAAGCAGCTAAAGCTCCGTCAACATGTGCATAATTAAATACATCTAAAAAGTCATACATATTACCAGCTCCACCAGAAGCTATCAGAGGTATTGAACAAATATCTCGAATTCTCTGCAACTGTACAATATCATATCCATTTTTCATGCCATCTGTATTCATGGTATTCAAAACAATTTCACCTGCACCTAATTTCTGTACTTTCTGAACCCAATCAACAGTATTCCATAATGTAGAACGAGATTTACTTTGTTGACCAGTATATTGAAAAACATGATATGTTTTACTATTTTTATCGTACCACGAATCAATTCCAACCACAATACACTGTACTCCAAAACAATCTGCTAACTGGCTAATTAATGAAGGATTTTGTAGAGCAGGAGAATTAATAGATATTTTATCTGCTCCTAAAGATAAAATCAATCTTGCATCCTCTATAGACGAAATTCCACCTGCTACTGAAAAAGGAATATTAATAATATCTGCAATACGAGCAATCCATTGAATATCTAACAATTTTTTTTTAGGAGAAGCTGATATATCATAAAAAACCAATTCATCAATTCCTTCCTGTGAATAATATTTTGCTAGTTTAAGTATATTACCAACAATTACATGATTATTAAATTTAACACCTTTTACTACCATTCCATTATTAACATCCAAACATGCTATTACTCTTTTTGCCAACATTGTTGAGCCTCCGAAAAAGTAAAATTTTTTTCTAATAAAGCTCGTCCAATAATAACATGGTCTACATTACAGTTTTTTAAAAGATATAAATCTGAAAGAGAATTAATTCCTCCTGAAGCTTGTAATATTATATTTGGAAATTGTTTTTTTAAATTTTTATATAATACTATATTAGGACCTAAAAACGTTCCATCTCTTGATATATCTGTACATAAAATATTCTTTAATCCATAAGGAATAAACTTATAAATTATACTTTCTAAATTAATATCAGTAATAGTTTTCCATCCATGAATAGCAAGTTTATTGTCATTATTATCGGTTATACATATATCTGTAGCCAATATAAATCTATCACTACCATATTTACACAACCATTTTTTAAATTTATTAGGTTGATCAATAGCAATAGTTCCTATTACAATTTTTAAAACCCCCATACTTAATAAATCTTCTACATCATATATAGAACGAATTCCTCCGCCTACTTGAAAAGTAATTTTATTACGATAACGAGAAATAATTTTTAAAATATTTTTTTGACGATCTTCAGGATTATTACATCCATCTAAATCTACTAAATGTATGTGTGTTAAACCTTCATCAATATATTGATCTATATGTTTAAAAATATCAATGTCATATAACGTTTTACTGCTATAATTACCTTGATATAGCCGTACAATTCTACCATTAATAAAATCTAGGGATGGAATAATCATATGTATTATATCTCTAAAAAATTTTTAATTAACTGTTCTCCAGCATATCCTGATTTTTCTGGATGAAATTGTACTCCGAAAAAATTTTGTACCGCAACTGAAGAACAGAACCGAAGACCATGTGTTGATACAGAAATAGTATATGAATTAATATCCATATAATAACTATGTAAAAAATAAAATCGAGTATTATTATCGATGTTCTTAAACAAAACATGAGAGTTTATATAATGTACAGTGTTCCAACCAATATGTGGAACAGAACAATTCTTATTCGGTAGTTTCTTTATTGAACTAGATATTTTATTTAATAAAATACATTTATTTCCTTCATGACTATATTTTCCTAATAACTGCATACCCAAACAAATACCTAAAATTGGTTGATTTGTCTTTTTTATAAACGATAATAAATGATTTTTTGTTAACATTTGTATTGCGGAAACAGCAGTACCTATACCCGGCAAAAATATTTTATCAGCTACTTTAATATCATGAATTGAATCAGTAACACTTGATGTATATCCTACCCTACGTATAGCGCTCTTAATAGAGTATAAATTAGAACAACCGGTATTAATAATTACAATTGACATTATAAGACACCTTTTGAAGTAGGTAAACTAAAACCATCCAAATAAATCGCCTGTTTTAAAGTTCTACCAAACGCTTTAAATAAACTTTCAGCGCAATGATGATCATTTTTACCACAAGCATGCAAATGAATAGTAATTTTCATAGATTGACTAATTGAATAAAAAAAATGTTCTATCATACAAGAATTTAAATCACCAATATATTTATTATTAAAAACAGCATAAAACGCTAAAAAAGAGCGACCAGATATATCGATAACGCACGAACAAATACTTTCATCCATTGGTAATGTAAATCCATACCTGGAAATTCCAACTTTATTTCCTAAAGCATGTCTTAACGCAGATCCCAGTGTAATTCCAATATCTTCAATGGTATGATGATCATCAATCCATAAATCTCCAATAACATTAATATACATATAAATACCACTATGAATCCTGAATTGATCTAGCATATGATTTAAAAAATGAATACCAGTATTTATATAGTTATCAATAGGAGTATCCAGACTAATTTTTATAAATATTTTTGTTTCAAGAGTATTTCGTGATATCTCTGAAAAACGATTAGGACGTTGCAAACAAGCAACTATATTCTGCCATGAAAAAAAACTAGCATTATATAAAAAACTCTTGATACCCATATTATTAGCTAATTGAATATCTGTATCCCTATCTCCAATAACATAACTATTTTTTTTATCAAATTTATTATTACTAATCCAGTGTTTTACTAAAGCAGTATTTGGTTTACGACAATTACATTTATCTTTAAAAAAATGTGGACAAATTAAAATACTATCAAAAAAAATTTTTTGTGAAGAAAAAATATTTAGCATTAAATTATGTATTTTACTAAATTTATTTAAAGGAAAAGAAACACTACCCAAACCATCTTGATTAGTAATTAAAACTAATTTATAACCAAGTTTTATTAATTGTAACAAAGAAACAATTACATCTTTTTCTAAAACAAATTTACTAAAACTATCAATTTGTAATGTTTTTTTAGGTTCTTGAATTAATGTACCGTCACGATCAATAAATAAAAATTTTTTTTTCATCTTATAGTTTTTTTCCTTCAAACATATATAAAACTTGAATTACATCGTGACATTCTTTAATAGTTCCGATAGATATTCTTAAACAATTATTTAAACCTAGTTTATATGATTGATCCCGAACTATAATTCCGTGTAATAAAAAATATTGAAAAATAACATCAGACTTAAAAAATCTAACAAGAATAAAATTAGTTTTACTAGGAAATACGTAATCTACGCATGAAAAAGACTGTAACTTTTTAACTAAAAAATCTTTATTAAATACCACTTGCAAAATATTTTTTTGAACATGTTTAACATTTTCTAACTGTAAAGATTTTATAGCAAGATCTGAAACAGGAGTAGCAATGGGATACGGAGCTGATACTTTTTTAAGAACATTGATAATATTAGGATTAGACAAAACAAAACCACACCTTAAAGCTGATAAACCAAAAGCTTTAGATAAAGTTCTTAAAATAACTAAATTAGCATACTTGCATATTTTTGAAACAAAACTATTTTTAATAGAAAAATCAATATACGCTTCATCAAGTATTAATAAAGTTGTTGACGGAATAATATCAAGAATACTAATAATATCACTTTTTAAAAAAAAATTTCCAGTAGGATTATTTGGATTACAAATATAAATTAATTTAACATCGTTAATGTATTTTTTTATATTTATCAGATCTAATTGAAAGTTTGATAGTATTGGAATTATTTTTTTTTTAATATTATACATATTTGCTACCACTGCATACATATCATATGTTGGTGGAAAAAACATAATTTTATCATTTTTTGGTATACAAAAAGCACGCACTAATAATTCTATTCCCTCATCTGCCCCTCTAGTAATTAATATATTATTAATAGATGTATTAGAATACTGAGCATATTTATTCAATAAAATAGATGATTGAAATTCTGGATATCGATTTAAATTAGTATGTTGACATTTTATAGTATTAGTCCAGGGAGATTCATTAGCATTTAAATAAACACGACCGATTAAACCAATTCGACGTGCAGATTGATACGGTTGTAAAGCATATATATGATGCGGAGTTAAACGTTTCATATTATATCGACTCATTTTTTGTGATAACGGCATCTAAATAATTAATTCTAGTACTTACTGATTTACTATGAGCATCCATACCTTCCGTTTTAGATAAAACCATAATACTTTTAGATAATTGCTGCAAAGATTTCTTTGTCATAGATTGAATTGTAATTATTTTTTTAAAATCTGAAACACATAAAGAAGAATATGTATTAGAACATCCATATGTAGGCAAAACATGATTAGCTCCAGTAATGTAATCACCTGCAGCACCGGGCGTCCATGAACCTAAAAAAACTGATCCAGCATTTTTTATATACGATAAAAATTTTCTAGAATTTTTTATATGTAATATTAAATGTTCAGGAGAATATAAATTTGATATTTCAAAACATTTTAATATAGATTTAGTTACAATAATTTTACTATTCTTCCATGAATGTAAAATAATATTTTTTTTAATTAAAAAAGATATTTGTTTTTTAATTTCAGAAACTACACAGTTAGCTAAGTTCTTACTTGTACAAACTAATATTACCTGAGAATTATTATCATGTTCTAATTGAGCTAATAAATCAGAAGCAATAAATTCAGAATTAGAATACTTATCAGCAATAATTAACATTTCAGAAGGACCTGCTAGCATATCAATCGAAACACAAGGATTTATTAATTGACTAACTTGTAATTTAGCTTCTGTTACAAAAATATTGCCGGGTCCAAATATTTTATCAACTTTTCGTATACTATTAGTCCCAAAAGCAAGAGCTGCAATTGCATGTGCTCCGCCTAATTGAATTACTTGTTCAATTCCACATATCTTTGCAGTATATAATATTTCATTACTAACAGGAGGAGGAGAACATAATACGATATTTGGACATCCTGCTAATTTAGCAGGTATTGATAACATCAAAACAGTAGAAACTAACGGATAAAGACCTTTCGGAACATACAAACCTACTGAATTTATTGGTCTACTAATGTGTTGACACCGAACCCCTGGATAAGTACATACGTCCACATCAACAGAAATTTGTTTAGAATGAAATTTTCTAATATTTTTTTCTGCTATTAATACAGCTTTCTTAAAAGATTCAGAAACCAAAGAAGAAGCAGTATTTATTTTTTTTTGATTAACATAAAAAAAATCTAATTTAATTTTATCAAACTGTAAATTATAAGTATGTAAAGCAGTATCACCTTTTTTTTTTACATTTTTAAGAATCTCTGAAACAGCGAATTTTAAACTATTATTAACTTGTAAATTAGGTCTTAATAACAAAGAACTTTTCTCTTTTTCAGATAAATTATCCCAATAAAAAATATTGTTGCTCATATTTAACATAATTATTTTATTCCATCATTTTTTCTATAGGAAGTACTAGGATGGAGCTTGCTCCTAGTAGCTTTAATTGTTCCATAGTTTCCCAAAAAATATTTTCACTACTCACCATGTGTAAAGCTACTTTATTTTTATTTCCAAACAACTCTAAAATAGTAGGGCGTTCAGCTCCTTGTAATAAATTTGTAACTGCTTTTAATTTATTTTTTTCAATATGTAACATGATATACTTAGATTCTCTTGCTTTAATTACTCCTTTAATGCGATTTAATAACTTTGTAATAAACATTTTTTTTTCTGGAACTAAAGATTTTATTTTTTGAGAAATTAAACAAGCACAAGAATGATACACAGTTTCTACTTCTTTTAAACCATTTGCATCTAAAGTAGCTCCAGTAGATACCAAATCACATATTACATCTGCTAATCCCGAATTGTACGCTACCTCTACTGAACCATTTAAAATAAATGGCTTAAAAGAAACATTTTGTTTATCAAAATACCTTTTTAATAAATTAGGATATGATGTAGCAATACGAGAATTATGTAAACAAGATATTCCGGAATATTTCATTTTTAGCGGAACTGATACAGAAAGACGACAAATACCAAAATCTAACTTATGCAATAAAGTATATGGAACAGGCTCTTTAACTAGTAATCTAGTTAAAGATTGTTCTTTTAAAACATTAGAACCAATAATACCTAATTCTACTACTCCATCCATAATTAAACCTGGAATATCATCATCTCGAACGAGAAGAATATCAATTGGCATATTTTCAGCAAAAGCAAACAAACTAGATTTTTGTAAATTAATTTTTATACCGCAACTTTTTAGTAACTTGTGCGAATCATAACTTAATCTACCAGATTTTTGTATAGCTAAACGTACACGATTCTTATTCAATTTTATTACCTTATTCGTTATTAATATTATATATCATAAAGAGAAAAATCTATTTACATAAAAATATATTTATTAACTTTTATATAATATAATTAATACTAAAAATATTTACTTGAATTTATGTGTTAATTTTTGTATAAAAAGTCAAATTTTAATGTATTTGTAAAATCCACTAGATTTATTTATAACAGTATTTTATCATATAAAAATAATTGTTTTAGTATCTGTGCAAAAATAAAATCATCAAAAAATATAATATATAGTTTTATATTTATGAAATATATATAAAAATTATATAACATGAAATTTTTATAAATTTTACTATATTTATAATTATATAATAATCATAATATAAATTCCATATTTACTACTCACAATCATTTTTAATAAAAATCAAGATAGCAGCATCATGTCCAAAAAATCTAGGGGCTTGATGAAAAGCTAGTACGTCAGGATGTTTTGATAACCAAAAAGGTATATTTTTTTTTAATATTTTTTTACCATATCCGTGAAGTATGCTAGCGCAAAAAAATTTTTTTTTATGACAAATTGCAATTAATACCCCTAATTCTTTTTTCGCTTGATATAAATTCATACCATGTAAATCCAAAGTAATTTCAGGTCGATATTCTCCTCTTTTTAATTTCTTAAGATCCAAATTATAGCTAATATTCCGAACAAAACAAACAGGATCATTAGTTACAGAAAAGCATGAGTTTTCATCTACTACATGTCTAAAATAATAACTATGTGCGTCTTGTGTTACAATATCTTTAATATATAAATTGTATTTATTATTATCTTGTACATTTATATGATAAATTTTATCTTGTATAATTTTTTTTACACCTTTCATGTAATATAAAAAAGTTTCTTTTTCGTTTATATTAGTCATATTATTTTTTTTCATAATCATACCTTCTATAATATTTAATTATACTAATAGACACTGAGATATATATAATTATATAAAATAATGATATCATTTAATAATAATTAAATAAAACATATAGTTTTTTAAACATGATAGTTTATATATTAATTTCTTCTAATAATCATTAATCCTGATACAATCATCTAACTATCTCGCATGATACATAATCATACTAGTTATATGTTTATTTTAAAAATAAAATATTGCAATAAAATAATGATATATTTCGAAAAAATCCATTTTCTTTTATAAAATACGAGGTTTATATGGCTGGAAATACAATTGGAAAATTATTTACAGTTACAACTTGTGGAGAATCACACGGACCAATGTTAGCTGGAATTATTGATGGTGTTCCTCCAGGATTTTCTTTAAAAAATAGCGACATACAGAGCGAACTGAATAGAAGAAGACCTGGTTTTTCTCCTTTTACTACACAACGTCGAGAAAATGATATAATTGAAATTTTTTCAGGTATTTTTCAAGGAAAAACAACCGGAACTAGTATTGGAATAACAATAAAAAACACAGATACTAGGTCGCAAGATTATTCTGATATTAAGAATATATATCGTCCTAACCATGCCGATTTTACATATAATAAAAAATACGGAATCAGGGATTATAGAGGAGGAGGTCGATCATCTGCACGAGAAACAGTCATTCGTGTAGCAGCAGGAGCAATTGCGAAAAAATATTTAAAACTAAAATATAATATAATTATTCGAGGATATTTATCTCAATTAGGACCTATTCATTGCCCTTTTGATTCATGGAAAGAGGTGGAAAATAATTCTTTTTTCTGCAGTAATATCCACAAAATAAATGAACTAACCCAGTATATGAAAAAATTAAAAAAATCGGGAAACTCTATTGGAGCTAAAATTATAATTATTGCCGAGAATGTTCCGGTTGGTTTAGGAGAACCTGTTTTTGATCGATTAGATGCAGATATTGCGCATGCTATTATGAGTATAAACGCTGTTAAATCAGTTGAAATAGGGGATGGTGTTAAAGTAGTTGAACAGACAGGAGATATGCATCGAGATGAAATTTTACCAAATGGATTTTCTAGTAACCATTCAGGAGGGATTTTAGGAGGAATTAGTAATGGAGATAAAATCATAATCCAGGCAGCATTCAAACCAACATCAAGCATTAGAATACCTGGAAAAACTATTGATATCCAGGGGAAAGAAGCTTCAATCATAACAAAAGGCAGACATGATCCTTGTGTAGGTATACGCGCTGTTCCTATCGCAGAAGCTATGCTTGCTATTACATTAATGGATCATGTATTACGCTTTCGCGCTCAATGCGGTAAATAAGATTTATTGATATAAAAAAATAGAAAATCACTAATTATCTATAATAAAATTATACTTTTATTAATTAAAATTATATAATTGCATGATGTTTGAAACAGATAACAAAATATATACATCAAAGTTAAATAACATATATTATTTAATATGTACAAAAATACTAAAATTTTTTGTTACTGCTTTTATCAAAAAAAATATTATGGATAGTAACTCAAAAAAATCATAAACAATATTTAATATTCTTATTTTTATAAAATACTTATATTTTCGTACTATATATTACTTTAAAATATTATTTTCTTTAAAAATTAAAATATAAAAATATTATTCACGTTAATCAATCATCATAATCGCATTAAAATACACATATTCTTGTTTTAACAAGGAACCATAACATGTTTAAAGGAAGTATTGTTGCTCTTATTACACCTATGGATGATAAAGGAAATATCTGTAAAAAAAGTTTAAAAAAATTAATTCATTATCATATAAAAAATAAAACTAACGCAATAGTTTCAGTAGGCACAACAGGGGAATCCGCTACATTAAATAAAAATGAGCATACGAATGTTATTATGAACACTTTAGAATTTGCAGATGAAAAAATACCTATAATAGCCGGAACGGGATCAAATGCTACTGCAGAAAGTATCATTTTAACTAAAAAACTTGAAAAATCTGGTATTTCTGGATGTTTAAATGTTACACCTTATTATAATCGACCTACACAACAAGGATTATACTTGCACTTTAAGGCAATTTCAGAAAGCACCTATTTACCTCAAATATTATATAATGTACCAAATCGCACAGGATGTGACTTACTACCACAAACAATTGCTCAATTATCAAAATTAAAAAACATAATTGGATTAAAAGATGCTTCGGGGGATTTATCTAGAGTCAATAAAATCAAACAACTAGTTAAAAATGATTTTCTTTTAATTAGTGGAGACGATGCCACTGCATTAGATTTTATTCAACTAGGAGGAATAGGAGTAATTTCTGTAACTGCTAACATTGCAGCAAAATATATGTCTAAGATGTGCAAATTAGCTTTACAAGGTGACTTCACAAATGCTAGAAAAATAAATTCTAGATTAAATATTTTACACCATCTATTGTTTCAAGAAACAAACCCTATACCCATTAAATGGGCTGCTAAATATATTGGTTTAATAGAATATGATTCATTGCGATTACCTATGACAGCTTTATTACCGGAAAATAAAAATATTTTAAAAAAAGCTATTCAATCAATACTTTCATAAATATAAAAAAAATGTCAAAAAACATTAGACTATTAGTCTAATGCGTCTTACTTAATTTAAATGACATATAATTTTAAAATATAAATAAAGACATGAACGAATATTATTGTATGTAATAATATATATTGTACTCATTTATGCAATGATAAAAATCATATTTATCATTGCATAAATTATATAAAATTATTTT
>JBPBPJ010000013.1:0-9227 GCA_050954235.1 Janthinobacterium lividum
AAATAACTATAAAAACTGAAAACAATTATCAAAATTAATGACAACTTTTAGAAGTTCAAAAAATAATAAATTAGTTATAAATATTATCATCATTATATTTACACATAATATATTCTAATCTCTGGTTTATACAACTTTAATCTTCGAATTTTAAAATTTTCTAACTAGAATCCACAATACACAATATGTTAAATAAATAATATATGTATATGTTAAAAATCAACTTCACTTTATCAAAAGACTTGGTACGTATTATTAAGTAATTTTAAGGCAATATGTGGAATTGATTAAAATTAATGAAAAGAATTACAAAGTTTAAAATACTAATATTATATGTATAAATAATAAAATTAAAAATTGATCATAAAATTAATTTATAAGTCTTAATCAAATAGGAAACTTTAAAATTGAAAAACCTTAAGTAATTACAATGAAACTTATAGCATTCACGTATCATAAACATAAAATCAGAACTATAATATAAATCAAAGTATCTACCAATTTACAATACTCAATAAAATGTGCACATAGAATTCATACATCATAAAAAAAATAAAAAATGTTAAAAGGTGTTCAAAAATAATTCCTGAATGATGTTTTACAGCCTTGAATGGATGATTTCTAGTACGACTCCTGAAAATAAACAATAAACAATGTTAGCTATGCTCATATAATTTTTTCAATCTCCTAGCATTTATGAAAAATAAAATAGTTGTATCATTGAATTAGTTATTTACAGTGGCACCGAAATCCATGAATTAATAGGCATAGGATCACAGATTATTAAGTAATATTGCACATAGAGAGTATCTGGTATTAAATCTTTGATTTATTACAATTATTTATTAGTACATATATATTTAATACTTATTTATAATACTATTATGAAAGGACGTAATCGTTATTAATATCGTATATAAAATAATATGAAAGGTTGCATTTTATAGTTTGTATTTTTATATTTTGTACTATCGTTCAGGTAATTAAATATGATTTTAATATTAAATATTTATTTTAATATAATTCGTATATAATAATTTATGACATACGTATTAGTTGAATAAAAAAGAGAAATCTAATAAAATATAAAACCATAAAATAAAATTGAGAAGCAGATTGTGACAGTTTTCAAATTTTGTTAGTGGGTTTTGTGATACTGGCGTTCGGTGGGGTTGGTGGTTGTCGGAGATCCCTGCCTTACATTTAATTTTTTATTTCGGCGCCATTGGTTATTTATGTTTTCTGTGAAGTTTTTTTTTTGGTAATTTAAGCAGTAAAAATTATAAAAACAATAAGTGTGATATTGATTAAACAAAATAACAAAATAATAGTGTATAACATATTATAATAATAACTATAATACTACTTGTGAAGAATTAACTAATGTTATATACAATTTTTTTTAGTTTCGGGAAAATCTGAATGTCTAAATCATCAATTCAAAACAAACAACAAGACGACCAATTATATTGATTAAGATTTCATTGATATATCCATCTCCAATTTTTCATGAAAAACGTTGATTTCACTCGCCTCTACGCAGTTAATATATTTAATTATTTTTTTATTATAAAATAATTGCTTATTTTGCTATTAAAGTACCTAATCTTTCTTTTTTTTTTATCTTGGCCATTATCATTTTGTATGGGGAATTGCCGTTGGCGAGTATTTGTCACTGAAATCCAGTTGCAGTCACCCATCTCGGAAATAGCTGTGTTGACCAATATTTGACCTGAGAACACGTTTGTGACTGAAACTGACTGGTATGTCCTTAATAGTAAGTATTTATTTATATTTTATTTTATTATGATTCTTTTTAATATGTTCAGTTGGTTCAGTTAAAATTCAGAAATCATCGACTGCACAACGGTTTGGAATATATTATATTTGATTGCGTGTATGAAACGCTTATAGTAAGATAATTAATTAGTTTATTTTTACCTGCTTTGCCAACGTCGTACGTCGTACCTATAACGGTTCTAGTTTATAAAAATATGTAATACATCGTACATGAAGAGTAAAAAGTTGTTTATGATAATCCTAATGAACTAGTAACAGGTCTAAGTCAGTTATATTTATCACAAAGTAGGCTACAATTTACAGTTTATACGTTAGAAAAATAAAAATTATAGAAAGTGAATTACCTACATCGGACAACAAGAATATTTCTGCATGTTTTAAAGATAAAACTTATTTATCTTACATATAAACTAGTAACACACATATAAACTTAATACACGTGCTATCAAACTCCAAAAAACTATGGGTTGCAATAGATTTTGATTGCTATGAATTATATTATAGGTCTATATACATATTTAATTAGAATACAAAAAAAATTTAAAACAGCAAAATAATGAACAAAACATGTTTAGTATTAATTTTTTTTTATTTATTATTAATACCCAAAACTCTGGAGAGGTAATGAACAATAGGTATATAATACATCTTACATAAGGTTTACAGTATTGAATAAATTAAGATATTTTTTACAAGTACTTAATGCAAATTATACGAACATTAATATTAGATAGGTACTCATTAAAACCCGGTATTAAATTATAAATAGTAAATTACATTACCATGATTACAATCAATTATATTTATTAATACAAACAATATACGAACAATATTGATTTAAACTCTTAATTATAGGTACATAATTAGGTATGTTGAAAACAATTTAGCCAGAATGATATTAAACACATAGGTACTAGCGAAAATCCTTACGATAACGTCATAATTTATCTGATCGTAATTTGTTTACAATAATCTTATATTATATCGGTCAAAAAATTATTGCTGGTTATAATATTATTTCAAAATATTCAAGAAGAATGGACAATGATACATTTTGGATGATTTATTAAATGTTCGAAAATTTGAATAAGTATGTAATCATTTCTTTACCATCTATGATTTATTTACTTCTTATCAATTTCTAATTATATATTCGATAAATTTCGATAAAAAGCCACCAATGAGCAAGTTGTTTTTTTTTTTTTAATTTTAATGATCACTATATTAACAAAAATATATTTCAGATAGTTAATTGTAACAAGGTAATAAATTAATTTACAATATAAGATAATAAACTGACAAGAATTATTAATTTTGTTTACATTCAAATACATAAATTATAATAAGGTATAAATATCCTAAAAGATAGGAAGTTAAAATTATGGAATACCTATTATTGAAAATAATCTTATTTTAAGAATAATTAATTACAATTTTGACGAGTATCTTAAAATTAATGAAAATTTGTAAAATATTTTGTGGTACATTTAATTCCAATACTGGATTTTTTTATTTTGTCTCCTTTGGGAGGATATGGGATTTATGTGGATCAGAAGTAGTAACTAGATAAAGTTTCTTACAGACACCATAGGTACGCTAAGTCAAAAATTAAGGCATTTTTTTTTTTTTTTTTACTTAAAAATTACCCTTATACAAAAATATCAATAGCAGGTTTTATAGTCATACCGAAGTACCAATCCAACAGCAAAGGAGCTGCAGAAGCAACTGCATAAAACAAGAACATTAGTTCTGTAATTTATTACAGTTACAACAGCAATCATGCTATGAAAAATATCGTACGTCACCATAGGTAATAGTGACCATATTTGTGCGAAAAAAAATTACATAGACGTCGAGCAAGATTTATAGTTGTGTAGCAATTTGGATCAATATAATGTTCTTCTAAGAACACGAGAACTTTAACCAGCCTCTAGGCGAATCCATCATTAAGTACCTACCTAAAATTACTAAAAATGAATGGTATAGATATTAGTATTAAATATTAATCGACTGAAAAGAGGATGGTCCCTAACAGTACCATTAATTAATATTTGTTAGTGATTTGATTTTAGTCAAAACTATTGCAATACACAATTATTATACTAAAAATAATAACGACTAGACATAATTCCTAAACGTATACATTTTTACGAGACTCGTCCGAAACACGAGAAACTGCTTATTACTATTTTGTTGATAACATTCATACAATATTAAAATTAAATTTCTTTAGCTTAAATGCCGTTTTCATTCTGGATACAGTTTATAAAATATTTAAAATAGAAGTCTGGATATGGATTTATATTTTCAATCATTACCAGTATTAGGTTTGAGTATAAGGGATTTGTACTAAATTGTTCTTTGGTTGATTGCAAATTTAATTATTTATTGAACAAAATGGCAAATTAATGATTCGTCAAAGAAATTTATATGGGTTGTGGTTCACGCCATTAATTTTGATGATATTTTGTTCCCCAAAAATCTCGAAGAAGTGTTTTGGTCATGGGAAATATCGAATAACAAAGTTTGTTTAGGATCCATGCGACAAAAATACGAACAGTAGATTTGGAATAGTGGTGATATTGGCAATTGTGCTATACGTATTATCATGGACACGATGCACCGCGGTGGCAATGCTTAATATTTCAGACGTAGTGATGATAGGCGAGGTTCATAGAAGGTGCAAGTAAAATATAGTACAGCACTTCGTGTACCATCTATGACCTGACTTTTTAACTGCGAATATGGGGCACAAACACCATAACTTGGCGGACTCTTCCACCTAGGCGTTTTGCGCAAATATGAAAAAACTTGGATTGCTATTATTAAAATTAAATAACGTTAAAATACTTGTTTGAGTCCTTTGACATTACTAGTTATTACATTTGACAATATCAAATTTTTCGTCCCACTTTTTTCAGACTTCGAACTGACAGGATACCCCCAAAATAATATTATCCTGGTGTGGTTAAAAATTAGGCTCCATCGTCCTGTTGCGTCAGTATTCTGGTCAGGTTAAATATTTGATTTTTCGTCATCACAATATTTTTATTGCACCTATAACCTTCATTGTAATATTTTTTACTACAATACATATCCTAGCACACACACCCCCCCCCTCTTCGTCCAGTGTATACACCCATGCGTATTATTTTTGTTGCTTTTACTTTGGTATAACAGTTAGGTAATACATTATATTCGGTAATTTGTATAAAATAATTGTTGATGTATATGTGTATTGTATCTCTTAAGTCTTGAATTTCTTGGTGTGTTTTGATCCTGTTTAATTTTTTTGTTGTTTTTGCAATATTTATTTTTTAAATACGTATGATCTGTATCCAACTTAATCTTTTAAACACGCTCAAAATTCATAGTTGAGCATTAAAAAATATATGAATTTTAACGATTATAGAATGATTCACATTCGTTAGCTGTTGTTGCATCATTTAGCCCACAGCTCAGGGAAAAATACATAATCTTCATTCTTCATCTGTCAAATTGTTAAATGAATAATCCTGAAATATAATATTTTTCTGTTGGAATTCTCAACTTTAGTTTCTAAAAGCAATCTGATAATTATAATGGATGTATACACGTCAGACAAAAATAATATTGTAACCATTTTCCAACTGGACAGTTATATGTTTGTTAAGATAAGTACTTATGTAGGTCGTAGTTTGTATCTCATCTCCCCCACAACAGATATAAATAATAAGTTTCTTCACATTGTTGCCAAATGTAAGGATTAGAAACATTACTGACCTCAAACAAGTATTATAATTTATTATGTTATTTAATTTTATTAAGAGCAATCAATGTTTTTAAATATAGGTGCATACATATCCCACTCTTCCAATTTACCAAACCACGGTGTTGTGGGATGGGAGAATGAGTCGTTTGGACGCATGTTTCGGTTGCGTTGCGGCAAATACGCTCTCTGTCCATTCATTGTCGTAGTACGACTAATATCGCTTTTACATTCTTCTGTTTGCGACTTCAACCAAAACTAAAAACTAAAACTTATCTAGCCTATATGTAATTAACCTACGTACCTAGTGTACCTATGGTTTGAAAATATGTTATAAGGTCCCATCATATTCTTAATGCGATTTAAACATATCAACAAAAAGTTTGGTTTAAGTATTACAATAAACTAAGTTTTTAAACTTATTAATGCCTCTAAATTTACTAAAAAGTATTTTACATTATATCAAAATTATCAAAATTACAGTCACAATTTATTAGTGTTTGAAATTCAAACTTTACATGCCTTTACATGAATTATGTAAAACCACGGGTTTACACAACTACAAATCTTACTTAACAAATATATTATTATCATCGTGTGTTGTGATGGAATACATTTTTTTTGTTCAAAAATATTAAGTATTGCCACCTCGGTAAATGGTGTCCACGATAATACGTTTAGCACAATTGCCAATATCATTACTATTCCAAATCTACTGTTCGTCTTCTTCGTTTCTAGGGCCCTCATCATCTTTGCTGTTGGATACTTCCCATGACCTAAAAACTGCCTTCAAGATTTTTGGGGAACAAAATATTATTAAAATTAATGGCACGAACCACAACCCTGTCTAAAACGTTTTGAGGAGCCATTAGTCTGCCACTCTGTTCAATAAATGGTTAAACTTACAAAGAACCGAAAATTATTTTGTACAAATCCGTTATTCTCAAAATCTAATACTGGTAGTGATAGTAAAAACAGCTCCACGTCCAAACTGCTTTTTTCAATATTTTATGAATTGTATTCAGGTAAATAAAATAAACAAAATAGCAATACAACAATTTTAATCAATATTCCTAAGGAACTTTAACTTAAATTGTATGAATGCTAAACAACAAAATAGTTGGCAGTTTCTCGGTTAGACTCTAGTAAATATGGTCATAAAAAAAAAAAAAAAAAAAAAATGGAAATTTAGAGTCATTTAAGACCAGAACAGTGTTATTGTACGTTTTGACAAAAAACAAATCACTAACAAAATCATTCATGGTACTGTTAGGTGTGGTCCTCGGAAATACTACTGAAAACAATTCAGATTATACCTAATTTGTACCCTCCTTTACGACAATGGAAAATGTAATCTCCTTGATACTTCGGTAAGACAAACCCGCTATTGATATTTTTGTATTTAAGGTTACCTTAAATCTAATCAGATATCTATAATATCTATAATATATATAATCATAAATCTAATCCATCTTCTTTTTAACATTTTCAGTATCAACTCAAATGCAACAATTGAAACATTTTAAGGTAAATGTATCGTTATAAAATACATATAAAATAAATTGTGACTTCAGTTTTTGGATAATTTATGATTCGAATTAAAAACATATTTTTGGAAACCTTGTAACATATTTTCAGTATTTAAATATCAATCTGTACTCTAACATTTCAAAAATTATTTTAGTCAGTAGCTATAAAATTAGATTAAATGTGTTCAAAATTATAATCAAATATTTCATGTTTCCACGATCAATATTTTGTGTAAGAATTTTTAGGTCAAACTATTGTTTTTCATAAACCAAATTTCGTCAAAACTGTAACTTAATTTTCTTATCCTGATACCTATGTCTACATGTTATTGACATACTTAAACACTATATCTAATACTAATTTATAAATAAATAAGATCCAAAGTTACTGTTGAAGTCATTTCCACGGGTTATAATAATTTCTTGTTTCGATGGTGAAGACGATTTCATTTTGTTCTATTGTATATGTATTTACACCTTAAAAAACAATATAAGTATTAAATTACGGTATATTAATTTGAGGAATGCTTAAATGTAGCGTAAGCGTGGAATTAGCATAAGCGTCCGTTCAGGCTACATAAAAATAAATTAGTGCTCCACCTAAACCCGAGTTATTCTCACACTGGTTTTAAGCTGGGTCTAAATAAGCACTGATTCCCACTATCAAACCACATGTCAGTGCTCAGTTAATGATTTTTTAAGAAAATTAAAAAACTCAGATTATGCATAATATTCCACCTAACCATAAGAAGCTATTATTGTAAGCAGTAAGTTGTCAAATAACAAAAAATTATTTTAAGTTTTACAAAAAGCCTCAGTTAATACTATCACTTCTAGGTACCTACTATAACATGGCTCTCGAGGAAGAATAATGATGGGCTCTTCCGGAAACTGACGCAGGTTTTTTGTTGTCAAGTACGGTTAAGGTTTTTTCGTGAAAGGGCAAGCATATTGAATTAATTGACGACTGCAGTGAAAAGTAGTCTCCGGCTTCCTGAGTGTTATTATTGTTTATCTGTAATTAATTTATTGAATAAATTAGTAAACGATAGTGGTACTGTCGAATAAGTTATACGCAAGCAGTCCCAAAAGTGATATCAACTATAGGTATGCTCTAATTATGTTTATATATGCACTGGAATCAAACAAAATATATTAAATTAGTGAATTAACAGTGATTTTTAATTATACACTGCACATTATAATATGGTATGAACTATGAATAGCTAGATAATTCAAATGCTACTTACTAATTAACAAGTTTGTAAACGAAATTTCTGAAGTAACCAAAGAAAGTGGATACTATCGAACTACTGTCTACTGATCACATGAATATTGAATACTTTATATAGAAGTCCCCAAAATACCGCCAATTCTGCAAAACAATTTTTTTTTTTTATTATTATTAAACGATTTTAAAAATATTAGCACATAATATACGTTGTGCAACAGGCAGAGTTTTAGGCTATCAATTTATCAAAAATTAAAAATATTTTAATTATTACTGTAGATAACATTACTTTGTACAAATGTAATTAACTCTATACGATTATTTCCTATAACCGTTTAATAAGTATACCTTAATTTTTATAATCGATTTATTTTATATAACGATATGATCCAGCGCCACACGTATGTGGAGAGAACGAAGTGAAAAAACTTATTTTGTTTTAATAATTTATTTACATAGCCACCGAATATATTAATATACGGAAGAGCCGAAATGAATAAAGGTCATATTATCATTATAGGTATGTAAAAATGTTACGATAAGATTCGAGCCGCATAAATCAATGACGCGAGCCGCCGTTTGGCCACCTTTGCTATATTATAATATTTACCAATATATTATCGTATGAGAGGTTTGAGATTAGGTATAACCAGTGAACGCGTTAGACGGCAAAACTACACGGCCATGCAGCCGCCATTTTTTTTTACTTCGCCTCGCCAACAACCGTGGCATGAACATAGCACCAGATATAATTGTTTTTTATTTTTTATTAAAAAACGTATCTCAAAAAATATTGGACCATTTTTAATCAAAGTTATATCAATGAATTCCCCGAGACTATGCGTGTTCAACCCATTAGTATTGAGCGGATCACACGCAGTGCGTTATTTAATTTTACAAGAAAAACTCAAGAGGAATC
>JBPBPJ010000091.1:0-7995 GCA_050954235.1 Janthinobacterium lividum
CACTTCAGCTTTGCTAAACGTGCGGACCGTTCTTCGGTCCACCGACGTGTGGAATCGTCCTGCTCTGCATCCCGAACGTCGTCATCAAGCTCCTCCTCGTGCACGCCCAGTCCCAACGACTCGAGCGAGCTAGCGTACTCAACGGACTGCGCCAACGCATCCTCCTGCGCGAGGTGAGTACTGTAACGCACAGCTTCGGTGTACACCTCCACGGCAACCCTTCGACACTCCTCCAGCTCGGTCAAAGCCCAGTTCGATGCAAGATCGTTCAGCAGCCTCTTCAAGGCGCGACGGTAGTCTTGTTCCAGGTGCCCAGGTTCTGTATTTCCGACGATACCGTATATCGTCATGTGAAGCACTATTGTTTGGTTGACACAGTCAAAGGCGGTCTCCTGGCAGAGACCGTGTTTAACCCGGTTGTAGAACACAATCATGGGTGAATAGGGAAGGCTGCCATTTGCAACCTTAAGATACCTGTAAGGTATTAGCTATCGTATTCAACCCATATGAGGGCTTCTTACTTTTGATAGGTGAGCCAGGACATAGATACATAGCCCAGACTCTGTTCACTCGGAACGCTCCCTCCGTGACGTTCCTCTGAAAGCATGTTTAACACTCGGTCTCGAGCGTTTGCACATGGGGCGACTTCATCGCCCTTATGCGTTACGGTCGGCTCCATCGCCCACCTACGCATAAATTGTTTGATTGCTTCCTTTGCCCCTGGCTGCATGATCGGGAGATCGCAATCAAACCGTTGTTGGGACACGAAGCTGACGTGGAACCTTCGCGGGCTCCGGACCCACTCCTGTTGTCGTGTTGTGTAACAAAACACGACGCGTCTCTCCACACCCGGCCTTGGCCCTCCGGGAAGCCGGTGTTCCGGTCCCAACGTAGCTTATCCCACCCGTGCGCGGGCAACTTCCGCGTTGAGATGTGCCATCGAGAACGCTGTTGCCTAGAATGTCTCAGGCGTACCACGGTTCGCGCGAGACTAGCGCACGGCGGCCCACCGGACCTGCGGTCTATCGGCAAGGTTTGCACATTGCCTTCGCAAAGACGGCAGAGCTACCCCTCCTTCCTCGGCAAGCTCGGAGTGGGAGTGCGTCTGTGCTCAGTGGGAATAAGCTACCTAGGTGGGAGTGGGTTGGGGCCCCTTCGTGAACCGTGCACGCAAGCTGCCCAATTAACTGTCCCCATTCTATCTAAAGATAGTATACACCCACTCCCACCGCGGCCGCCATAATATTAGAAGGCGGCCGCGGGGTAGCTTCGCTACCTGCGAGCTGAAGCTCTTTTCCCTGCGGGGCGGTCGGAACTCAACGCATTGTTTACCCGACGGACCTTTGCACCTCCGACTCGGAGCAATTGTATTCCCGCTCCACGGTATAAGTCCACGCTGCTCGCACCATGGAAATCTTTCCAAGATGGCAAGCCACTTCTCTGCTTACGACTTCATCGACAGAGGCGAGGCTTGTGAATCCGGTCCCCCTTCTTCTATCGGCTCCTACATCGCCGACTCTTTCGTTGACGACTCAATTGAGTGCTCTTGCGACACTTGGTACGACGACCCTACTTGCGTCAGCTGTCGCTTCGCCGAGCACAAGCGGACCCAAGCCGCGAACGAAACAGCTTCGTCGCTCTTCGTCAGCCAAGCTTCCCCGCATGGATCCCATGAAGACCGAGGGCCCGCCCTCTCCCGCCTCTTCTCTGAGTCAAGAGAGCAGTCACTCGTCACTGACTCTGGGTCGGTGCGCCTGTCCGCCAGACAGGCTGTGCGACCAGTGCAAGACCTGGTGCAACTACACCGATCTTCACGTGGACGACATGAAGTACCGCGCGCCTCCGCGGAGTCCTCCGTCTCAGCACGGAGTCCCCTGGGACGTGACGAATCGGTTCAAACACGAAAGAGATATCGATCTCGATCTCGAGTCCGAACTGAGCGAGGGCGAAGACGTTCTCACTCCCCTCGAGCACGATCTCCTCCAAGAGACCGGCAACGGGCTTCTTCCGCGAGTGGGTGTCTTGAGTTCCCCAAGCACCTCAACATCGACCAACTCCAGGGAGTCGCCCTGCCCGGACGGCGTCTCGGAGCGGACGGAAAGAAAACTGGACGATTTCGATTCGCAAATCGGTACCTCCTCCTCACGTACCCTCAATGCGGCTACGACTGGGACTATCAAGCGCTTGTCCTGGCTCTTGACCTCGTGGGTGCCAAGTACCGAATCGGGCGCGAATCTCATCAAGATGGGGGCCATCATTTCCACGCTTTCGTCGACTTCGGACGAAAATACGATTTCGAGGCGCTACACAAGTGGTGTATCGGGGACCGAGTCCCGGGCTCGCGCTCAGTGTGCCCTGGACAAGCTCATTGCAATATATTGCCAATCACGCGGACTCCTTTCAACGTATGGGACTACGCCGGAAAGGACGGAGACGTTGTCGCGTGCAACGCAGATCGACCACCTGCTAAGGGAAACGGAGCTTCTAAAGACGATCACTGGGCGGGCAGCTTCCATGCTGCAGACAAGAACGCTTTTTTTGTCGACGTTAAAGCCCATTCTCCGAGAGATTGGGTCCTTTACCGAAAGCAAATTCGACACTCCGCCGAAGAAGACTTCGGTACGGACACCATTACGCCCGATCAAGTCGATGTCTCGGCCACCGGCCTTTACATCCACTGGGAGCGCTACCCGAGCGCGCGCGAATGGGTCCTCGACAACATTCCAAACGCCATCGAACGGATCCGATCGACGTCGCGTGGTGACTCCTACCCGCCGGCTTTGGAAGCAGCGGACACGGACAGGCTCAGGCTTCGAGGTCTTAGAAGACCTGCTCGCCCCAAGTCCCTCTTGATCACAGGTGAAACGCGACTCGGAAAGACCGACTTCGCGCGCGGACTCGGCAAGCATATCAACTTCCACGCCACCACAGACATCGAGAGGCTTATGACTATGCGCATGGAAGAAATCGAATACGCGGTATTCGACGACGTACATTGGAGGGACGGTTGTCTCAAGAACGGTCGTTTCAAGAATTGGGCGGGTGGTCAGGGTCACTTCACCACCACCGACAAATATTTCAAAAAAGCAACGATTTCTTGGGCAAAACCTTCCATTTTCTGCATCAACAACGACCCCCGCGAGGACGGTCTCACTGAAAGGGACTATCAGTGGTTGATAAACAACTGCACCATCATCGATGTCGGGAGCTTCACTCCTGACAGACAGAGTGCTATCTCGTCAGCAGACATCCACGATGAATTTTGAGCGTACATAACATACATATGTCATTTCCCTTCCGCAAAATTTACACGTACATTTCGCGCACTTGCCTTGTCGCGAGCCCGTCGACGATCTCTCATCTCCCTCCGTCTCGCCCTGTCGAATGTTCAGTTTCTGAAACATAAACTTCTCGATCTCGACCCACGCTTCTGTCTCCGCCCTGTCCTTGTACCATTCCAGGTCATCCTCCGTCTGATCCTGATACTTTTGCAAATTGTGGATCCGATCCTTCAGCTCGTCGATGGCAGTTTGCGTAATCTCAACTTCCCTCTCCATAAACTCGATGCGCGAATCCAAGGGCAATTCTCGAGCATCTCGCTCGCTCATAATGTACTTTGAAGAACGTCCATCACGAGTGGTAGACACAGACACCACAGTGCATCTTGCGCGCACGGCTGGTGGTAAACGCGTCAACTGCTCGCCAGTGAGCACAATCTGACCAGGACGCATGGTTGAATACGATAGTTGGTTGAAAAGCGGGGGTTCCCAACCATTTATGTTCAGCCGGGCGAAAGTTCGCCCGCCTCACCGGTCCCGCATTAAAACTACAAACTATATTTGAGAAATCCAAGTGACCTGACCATAACTCCCCACACTTCCGTCATATATAAATCCAACAAATGCAGGCGCACTCCCGCTAGTCGTAGACACCTTCATCTGCGACAAAATCTCGGACTGCGGGCTCGATGTTGTCAAAACGTACGTGGTGGAGGCTGGCGAACCTCCATTTTGCACTGGAGGTGCCAGCGACGTGTACCCGTAACCCGTGGTCACAAGGTTCCACGTCGGGGACGCTGCTGTTCCCGTATTGAGAATCCAACCCACCGTTTGGTAAACGGAACCAACGCGCAGCCATCCGGAGAACCACGTGAGAGTTGCACTCCCTGTGGTCCACAGGTTCACGTTGTTGAACCCGTAGTACGGTCCCGCGGAGTACTGAATAACACCAGTGCCACTTACTTGCGCAGCAGCCAAGGTGGACACACTGTTTGCAGTAATGCTCCCGTATCCGTTTTGTTGGAACCCAACAAAAGCTTGGAGCCAGACATGCGTATAGTCCATGCCAGTCAAACTGGGGTTGGAGGCAAACCCAACGCCGCTGTAATTCGACCCTATGGTGACAACACCGTTGGTAAACTTTGGGCCTCGCGCCACCCAAACCGCATCCTTCGCTGCTTGCGCAGCTATCGCGTTCGCCACGGCCGTCGACTGTGCCATCGCATCTGACGCTGCCTGCGCTGCGACGGCTGCTTGCTGTGCAGTGGCGTCTGCAGTTTTCTGCGCTGCTACTGCGGCTGCTTGCTGTGTCACGTTTGTTGCGGCCTGTGCCGCCAACGCACTTGCTATGGCACTTTGCTGCGCGCTTGCAGCACTTGTAGCAGCTGCCGCAAGGGCTGTGGCCTGAACTGCTGCATCCGCAGCTGCTTGGGCTGCAACAGCCTGGGTTTGACTCAGACTTCCTGCCGCTACCGCCGCCGAAACAGCATTTGCCAAAGCTGTGGCGTCTGCAACCTTTTGATTTGCAACGGCGATTGCCTGCAAAGCAGCGTCACTGGCAGCCTGGGCGGCAACAGCTTGCTGCTGTGTTATCGCGCTCGCAGCTAGTGCTGCATTCACGGCTTGTGTTTGTGCAATGGAGTCTGCCGCAGCTTGCGCTGCGACAGCCTTGGCCACTGCAGCGGCCTGCAAAGCCGCCACCTCGTCAGACACATCAGCCATCGTCAAATCTGGCTGATCATCTGGAATCAGGAAACCGGTAACGTCATCGGATTCTGCCAGGTTGGCAGAACCCCTGCTGACAACAGTGGGGGTCGCAAGGTTGGCAAACCTCGTCGGCCGTCCCACAGTAGTTGCTATCCTGTTTATCGAATAAACATACGGCGCCATGGCCTTGATAGACCCAAAATTCCGCACGAACCACGTTTCGTAGAGGTCACGCTCGATCGGCCGTTGATTGACGCCGAGTACCGACCGAACAACTTTGATCATTCCCGGCCATGTTGCTGAAGGGTACCCATCCAAGCCGTACTTGTAAGGGTCATACCCAAAATGGGCCTGGAAATCGTTGAAGATTTCAACAAAAAAGTAGTAGAGCGTGTTTGGGTTTACGCCGTTCGCCATGAACACCATCATCGGCACCACTGCTTCATACACGTTCCCGGTCAAACCGGAAGTGTAGTCCCAAGAATACCTGGGTCTAAACCCAGTTACCCAAGGTTCGGTTTGGGTATAATACCCGGCAGACGTGCCGTCCGGCGTATACTCGGACCATATCCTCGACCCATCGTAAAAGCGAAGCGTGCGACCACCAACATAAGTGTTGAACGCAGCAACCTCCGTGTCGGTCGAATCCAAATGATACGACGCCGGAGTTGGAGTTGCATACTCGGTTGGATATGAACTCAACGACTCGCCCACTGTTATCGAGGCATACGTCGTTGCAGTTGGGTGGACGCCGGTGCCGTCGTCAACAAATACCCCACTGTCTGGAGACGCTTCTTCATGCATTATGTCCGTCATGACATTCTCCGCGGGCACGTCCGCGTCGTCATCCTCGCCTTCCGGAGGAATTGGGGTCGGATTTTGCGTAGTGGGAACCCCAGTTCCACCACCCCCCTAACCGTCTTTGTACGCAAGTTCCATTAGAATGGAACTCTGCACACCTCCTTGCAGTGCCAAAGACGTCGCCGTGGTAGTGAATGTCGAGAAGTCCACTGGACCTTCTCGCCAATATACAAAAAAGTAATTTCCACCTTTAATGTCACTTCCTCCTTTCGTCACGAAATCCCATTCCTGGCCACCGCCTCCCGTCCCCAAAGGAACGGTCATGGTGGCAGATTTGTGCCGAGCCACCATCGCACTCGCCGATGCAGGATTGCTAGGGCTCAGCGGAGTGGTTGTCTCAGTCGGATCAATCGCGGTCACTGCGTTGAACGACATTGAGCCACTCGCACCAGAAACGAACGTCCACTGGTCTGTATTCCGTCTCATTGCGCTGAGACACGTCGGAATTGGGGTGCCCTGCGACGCAGGCACCATGTTCGGCACTATAGCCCCTCCGGACGACGACACAAACGGGCCGTCCGTCAGTGGCTTGAACAAGCCCAAGTTCGCGTGAGACACCACCTGCGGCGTGCTATACGCGTTCTGGTTCGGGGCGTCGTTCCGCCTGCGAACTACAGCCCAATTGTAGGTACAATCGGTGCTCAGCATGGCCACGTTCACGTCCACGACGAACTTAAAACTCAACGCATTTATCTTCTGCCCAATACGATACCCTGCCTGGTTCGTTTGGCCAGGCTGAGAAAGCCATCCCAGATTAAATACCATGCAAGCGGTAGGGTCATACGTGGCAGCGAGGGTTCGGTTCAGGTCGCCCATAGTCCAACCCGACGACCCAGAGCCAGACGTGCTCATCACCACGAGTGCCGTGGACCATTGCGTCTCAATGTTCTTATTGACCACGCGTTGGGCAGCAGCAGTAATCTGCTTCTGCAAATCGTTCGACGTGTACTTCGACCCCTTCGCGTAACTCTTCCGCGCGGTCACGGGCCCGCTCTTCTTCTGATACGGCTTCTTGCCAGACGACTTCCTCACGGCCGGCATGGCGTCGGCGATCGCTCGAGCGTCGGGGCTATACCGGTTAGCACGTATACCCGACTCAAAGGAGTATACTCACAATCCTGCTGCAAGCAAGGCCTGTGGGATGGTAAGAGCTTTCTCGTCCCTCAAACGTCTGTACTCTCTGGACGATCGCTTGTACTCGTTCCAGTACACTTTCCTGCTCTCCCACAACGTTCCGTTGTTCTCGTTCTTCTCGTCGATGGCTTGCTGCTGAAGATCTTTCTCGACGCGTAACCACTCTTCGTCGTCTTCGTCGCTCACAGGGTCAAGCTCGATAGGCACAAAGTCAGGAGAGTGTGCGCGAGGATGCTTCCACTTGGACCTTACTGCGTGGGATGGGTAACTTTTGTACGTTGTCATGAAGTGGGGTCTTCAAAGTTAAAGCGAAACAAACCAGCTGAGATCGTCAGCTTCTCTTATGTTTTCGAAAGAGAGCGGAACCGCCCAAACACACTTTGCTTTTCCACGTTTCGAAAAGCGGGGTGATGTTGACGCGCCGGATCCCCGCGGAGATCACCGGAACTCTTGGCGCTGGTCAAGGGCGGCCTCAACGCGTGCGGGGCGAGTTCCTCCGGAAGGTATACCCGCGGATGCAGGTAAGTGGGTTCAACCGCCGTTGAACTCTGGTACGTCGTATTCGGTACCACCGGACGCTCCGGTGAACGTGCTGGAACGCCCACACTTCGCGAAGACAGCGTTGATCTCCTCGGTTGCTGCGGCGACGGTGTCGTAGGCAGCAGGCCGTGACTCAGACTCTTCGTCACGTCAATCGACTCGATGTGTTGCTCTTGCAGCAACTTGTTCACGACGGTTACCTCCTTGTGAAGCTGATCAATTTGACTATTAATGAACGCGAGGCGTCTAGAAAGATAGAAACGAATGTCCTCCCTGCTGTCGGAGGACGTAGCCATCGTCATTCTTCTCCACAAAGTACGGAAGCTCTCCGAACTCTCTGTAGTGGGGCAGCTTCGAGTTTATCGAAAACTCAGCTGCAGCCACGCGATCCACTATTTCGTCGCTGACCCACTCCGACACAACGTTAGCACGTGCCGCTATGCACTGCATCTTGGCAAACAAGCCCTCCGTGTCC
>JBPBPJ010000035.1:0-7274 GCA_050954235.1 Janthinobacterium lividum
CTTCTTTGATGTAAAATCATAAAAGTGTTTTCGGTGTCTTTACCGTGTTGAGAATCTCCAATGCCGCCGCATTTTTGTATTTTGTCTGGTGATCCTATCGTTTGATAATATGTTTGAATCATTCATTGATTTCAATTTTTATCTAATTTTGAGAAAAATATTTAAGTTTTTATAGCGTTATGGTCAAAAAGTATATGGTAAAATTACCGTTTATTAGTGAAATCTACAGTTTTTTTTTGTGCTCAAATAATGATTACTACCAAAATATTTTAAGAACATATGCACATTTTACACAATATTTTATGTTATAATTTTTTCCATCAGGAAAAAATAACATCATAGACTTGGGAAAAATATTTAAATTTTAATAGCGTTATGTTCAAAAATATATAGTAAAATTATGATATATTTGTAAATTCTAATGTTTCTTTATGTTCAAAAAATGATTACTACCAATATATTTTATGCACATAAACAAATTGCACATTATAATTTTTTCCGTGATCCGTTTTATCAGGAAAAAATAACATCATAGACTTGAGAAACATATTTAAGTTTTTATAACGTTATGTTCAAAAAGTAGATATTAAAATTACCATTTATTAGTAAAATCTACCGATTTTTATGTTCAAAACATGATTACTGTCAAAAATATTTTAAGAACGTAAGCACATTGCACTTACTACAGTTAATTTTGAGAAAAATATTTAAGATTTTATAGCGTTATGTTGAAAAATTAGATTTTTAAGTATATGAATTTCTCACCATGTTTCAAGACCAGATACATTATCTATCCGTCAGTGGAAAGATAGTTATTAACCGAAATAACGGTCATTTTACGTTTCCCGCTGCTGTGCACCGGACGCTGGCAGACGGGCCTTACGTTTGTGTTTTCCGCTTGATTCAGCAATCAGCATGTCAAATTTTTAACGCAAGTAAAAATTATATTTTTAAGTAGGTGGTAGATGAATTGTATGTAATGTACCTATGTGAATGTTCATATTTATTATTAGTAGGTTCACACATACCCAATTAATAATTATTCAATAAGTATGTAATAAATTTGAATTTTCACACAATTATGCAATATAGATTTAAACCTAACATGCTGTAGAACTTATTTTTTTAGTTTATATTTCCTCTCATACATTATTTCTCATCATTTTTATCATCCAAACTAAAATTGTGTTCACGTCACATTGTTTTCCAGGCTGAGAAAAAAGTTAAATATAAATTCTAAAAAAAAACTAAAAAAAAAACTTAAAAACTAATGTATTATACTATAACATGTTTCAGTTTATAACATGTAAAATTACCGTTTATTAGTAAAATCTACTGTTTTTTTTGTTTTCAAAAAATGATTACCAACAAAATATTTTATGTACATAAACAAATTGCACATAATAATTTTTTCAGAAAATATGCGAATGTCAATAATTCGATACGGATCACTGGATCACAGACGAGGAAGACATGGTTTTACCGTCGACAAGTAGTGAATCCATTCCGGACTGACTACGAGTGCAATAGCACCAACCATCAAAACTTCGAATCCTGCGAGCGAGACAACTGACTTTTTTTAATTCAACGAAAATTTGCCAGTGTTATATTTATTTCGAGTTGAGTGTGTATAAAACCTTTCAATCCTTATTTTAGTCATCCTCATAACAACATCCAGCTGCGAATAACGTAAGGGGTGCATGAGCATCGTTTAATTTATACTGATTTTTATGATCAATTTATCTATATTTTATTACTACGGTGTACTTGATCATATTCTCGAATACACGACCTCGAGAGCCCTCCGACGATCGGGTGGGGGGGGGAAGGCAATAGCGTAATAAATAATAATATTCTTTGGTAGTTTAAATATAAGTATTGACAGGCGTCTTCCTTATATTCTACATTACCTAATAATTAACATATCCCACCTTTTATATAACATTACAATTACAATTATTATATTTTAATAAATATATATTTTTATTATTATATATTTTATTATATTATAATTAATCGCTTTTACTGTTATTATTTTTCTTTTATTTGATATATTTTCGTTGTTTTTTGCGTTATTACAAACTCTTAGTTATGAATATATTATATTCATTTTTGTCCCCTTAGTCAATATACATAATTATAGTAAAGTTGATTTTTTTTCTATATATATATATATATATATATATTTGTATATATATCATAATAAGACCTTCATCCATTGTGACATATTTATTTAATGTATCATGAACTCTTAGCATCTAAAAATGTCTGTGCCACATGTCAATTTCAATATTTTAACGTGTACCATTGTTTTTGGATACATTATATTTTTCTTACAGCAGTAAGTATGGATCTCCCCAGACAATCACTGCAGGAGGCGGGGACACAGCTAACCACACAGCAGGGTTTAACTAATAGTGTCAATGATGATGATGATGATGAAAGAAGTAATGACAATGATGATGATAATAGTTCTAACAGTGATGATGATTACAGTTCTGGAAGTGACGATGCTTGTACTAGTGAAACCTACGGTACCATGACAACGTAAAGCATACCATGAAATGTCCGTTTAAATGCACAGCTTGTGGACAAGCTTTTGGTGCACCTAATCAATTAAGCCGTCATCGACGACAAAATGTATGTCATCATAAAAATCATAAATAACCTATGGCCTCAAGCCAAAAAATAACTAATTGATTTATTAACATTTCATGTTTCAGGAACATTAATCATCATCAACCAATCACACAGCCACTCCAACAGTAGTAGAAGATTATTTAAATTAAATTTTTTCAGCTATTCATTTATCTATTTTATTTTATCTATGTATTATTGTATTGACTGTTTTCTATAAATTGGAAATAAGTTGTTTTCTTTTATGATATGATATATTTTGAATACTGGTAATACAGAGTTTTGTTTATCTATTTAATACAAATGTTATTGTTTTTTTTTTTTTTTTTTGACAAGTTTATGGTGTAGTTACTTAGCGTGCTCTCAAGGGATAACCAAATAATGGGACCATTGAATCTATGGAATTATATTTCTACTCCTAACATGACGGCTTGGTCATAGCATAATGTTGCTACACGATGCCATTAAAAACGTATTCACCGGGTAGCGTAGTTTTAACCCTTTCCACGGATATATTTTTTATAGCTTTAGGGACTACGGTTTTTTTTTTAAGAATTTTTCAAACTTATAATATACCAAACGGTTGCCGCACGATGCCAGTAATTCGGTCATGCTGCGGTAATCAGCTCCTTGTCGCTGACAAATTCGAATGTTATACCTAAAAACAATTTTACAGAACAGCAGACCACCTATCCTTTCCACGGACGTAATTTTTATAGCTGTATGATAGATAGTTATTTTTTAAGAATTTTTCAAACTTATAATATATCAAACGGTTGCCGCACGATGCCAGTAATTCGGTAAAATTACCGTTTATTAGTAAAATCTATCGTTTTTTTTATTTTCAGAAAATGATTACTATCAAAATATTTTATGTACATATACAAATTGCACATTATAATTTTTTCCGTGATCATTTCTATCTGGAAAAAATAACATCATAGACTTGAGAAAAATATTTAAGTTTTTATAGCGTTATGTTCAAAAAGTAGATGGTAAAATTATATTTGTATATTTGTAAAATATATTGTTTTATTATGTTCTAGAAAAATGATTACTACTAAAATATATTATGTACATAATAAACAAGTTGTGCATCGTACATTTTTCCCGGTTCGTTTTCTCTTCACTGGTGGTGGGCTGTCTAAACAGATATATATAACATTAGCTTTTGTCTATTGTAAAATAATATTATATCTTTTTTATATGAAGCTTACAACATTCGTCCTCTTCAGGTGTTATTTGTTGATATACATTTCTTGTTTCTTGGAAAATTTCTAGAGGTATGCCTAAAAAAAAATTATTTAATTTAAATGATATCCAGAAAACATTATGACCATAAGCTTATTACACCATTAGCCCATTAATATATAATATTGCTTACAAGGTTCGAAATGTGGCCTCCTGTGCCTATTCCTTCTACAGCTAGCCGCTTGTTTTACAATTGATATTATATTTTTGATTGTGGTAATAGCTTCTGTAGAAGGTTTAAATTTGTTATTACACCCAATTGGCCATTCCGCTGTCATAAAATCAAAATCTGGATATTTATAAACCGAATCCCGCTCTCTGTGTGTTATGGTGGGATCAGGAAAGACAACCTAAAATTCCCGTATATGTCTAATATAATTTGTAATAATATGAGAGTACAGCAAAAGTACACCTACCGAAAGAAGTGGTGTTTTTCTTATTAACCAGGTATTAAAAAGGTTTGTACGGCCGTCATCAAGTTCCATTTTAAATATAATTCTGCATATATTTTTGGCAAGTGTTTGGCGGTGACAACAATCTATAAAAGCAACAAAATCTTCAGCATTTACTTCAGAAAATTCTTGATTTTTGTTGTAGGCTGTCATTTCTTTAATAACAAGCCCTGTTACTTTCCGGAGAGATATCATTGTGAGTTGTTTTACTAATGACCTGAAAAAAAAAAAAATATATAGAAATAATTATATAGCATATAATATTTTATATGTTATTTTATATAGCATCAGAATTCGTCATACAACTGTCAGCTCCGTAACTCCACGGTTAAAAAAAATTAATAAAAAAAAACGGAATTCTGACGAGAAGTGTCCGAGTGCAAACGTTGATGACGCGTCCGGGAGAGTGACGGCCGCTATACAACGTGTTCAATCATACGTTCGAAAAAATACTTATAAATCGCTTATAAGAAATTTCAAAATTCCTATGTGGTCGGGAGAGGGTCGATTAGTATTAATAAAATTAATAAATTACGGATAACTATCTATTTGTGGCAGAGCGCAACATTTGATGTCGCGTCCGGGTGAGTGACGGGCGCTATTCAACGTATTCAATCATACTTTTATTATATTTTATTGCAAAAAATTTTAATTCAATGCCTTTACATAATATAAAAAAAAACTTATTTACTACTCAACTGGGAATCTTAGTATTACATGCATTAGAAAAACAATTTAACTCGTGGTTATTTTCACTTATAGTTGATATTTTAAGAAAAAAAAATTTAAAAATTAAAAATAAAAACAAATTAATTTTTCAACGTTATAATAATTTAAGTATGGAAAACGTTTTAAAATTTTGAATGTTACTTATGAAATTTATTTAAACATTATGATGTTACTCATAATCTTTTTTTTCATTATGTTAATTTGGAGTCAGGTTTATTTGTATGTATTTTGTTTATAATTATGTAATGTAACTCTCTACCACCATCACAAGCATTAGAGTTTCAAGTAGATACTTTAATGTAGATTTTAATAACAAAAAATCTATTATAAAAAAAAATACTTATAAAAACACTAATAAGAAATTTCAAAATCCCTATGTGGTCGGAGGATGTTCACTAAGTATTAATAAAATAAAAAAAACTCACGTTGATAAAGATAAGCAGACCGTGATAAACACTGCAAACTCCAATTGAAAATGTCACGGCAAATATATACTGACACTGTAAACGGTATTCTAATGGAAAAATGCGGTCAGCAAAACTAAAAAAATAAAATAAAATAAAAAACTACACGTAATAAATTATATAAATGATATATAAATAAATAAAAATGATTGTCGAAAGTTGATTTCGCCGTATAGAATAAAGTAGTCAAAAATAATTTCAATCAGCTATTATAATAATTGTAAAATTATGATGCGAAGTGGAATAAATAATATTTTGAATAATATACGTGGTGTGTGTGTGTGTGTGTGTGTGTAAAGCGCTGTGGTGAGGTCTGGGTTTTCGGTTTGGTGTCTGAAACAAGACTGTTTATATATACGTATATTTACGTTTATCGTATATAATATACGATTATATAACCACCATATGGTCTAATTTCTATTGTTATATTTTGTGTAGTAATACATAGAAATCCTTTATAAAATAAAGTACCCAATATTATTTCGTGTAACATTTTCTTTTATATATGATTGTAAACAGTCGTTGGTGTTTACGATCTTTTTACCCCGCTCTGACCCCGAATCATACGAGAGTATCTATACAAATAGTAAGAATCATTGTCCCTCGTAATGCGAGAGTGATTTTCTGAAGTGTAATCGTTACGACTATATATTTATTTTTAAATTTGTGTTTAGTGGTTATCGCGTGTACTTCTGCCATCGGCGAGTATAACAACCAACTGACGCTCGAGCACTATAATCGTAAGTATTCCGTTTTTTTAAACATTTTATCAACACTTAGTGTTACCCTCCCCCGACCACGTAAGAAGTTTGAAATTTCGTTTTACGTGTTTTTTTACCTATTATATTTTACGTATTTCTCCTGGCTGTGTGCCCAAAGTTTGCGCCCGGTCACTTATTGGCAGTTTTCCGTTTTTTAAACATTTTATTAATGTTTATTGACCCTCTCCCGACCACGTAGACATTTTGAAATTTCATTTAACGCATTTTTTTACTTATTATTTTTTTTACGTATTATATTGTCCGTATACTCTTGGCTGCGTGCCAAATAATTGCGCGGGTCACTTATTGACAGTTATTGACCGTTTTTTTAAACATTTTATTAATGCTTATCGACCATCTCCAGACAACGTAGTCATTTTGAATTTTTTTTTTACTTTATATAGAATCATAATATAGAAGTCAAATCATCGGAATACGGTCAGAATAGTACCTTGCCCTACAATTAAAATGTGATAAACTGTTTAACCTCACATATCATTGTTTTTCAGGTTGAAATATGATGAGCTCAGGTCGCTGAACATGAAAAAGTCTTTCTCAAACACCTGTATTGCATATTTAATGGACAACAGATTTTCAAACATTGGGTTACTAAAATTGGGTAAAAAAAATTTTTTTTTAATTTTCTTTCAACATCAATTAAAATTTTTCAATACACTGTAGAGTGTAGAGAACTTATGAACACTTACCGTAGTGCAACACATCCTGTAGATTACAAAAAACTCGCATTCGAGGCTGTGGAAGGATTATTGAATATTTTAACGTCGATAATAGAATTCAAGTCGCCGGAATACGATCAGAATTATTGAATGTCTAGTGATACAATTCTTAAAATGTGATTAACGGTTTAACCTCACTATCATTATTTTTCAGGTTGAAATATGATGAACTCGGGTCACTGAACATGAAAAAGTCGCTCTCAGACGCCTGTGAAGTATACTTATTGGAGAGCAGATTTTCAA
>JBPBPJ010000017.1:0-6813 GCA_050954235.1 Janthinobacterium lividum
ATAACTTGAGAAAAAAAATCGTTATAAACATAATGGAAGTTTCCGATATGATTCGTGATAAAAATTTATCATATTGTGTATTGAATTTGGATTATATGTTATACTTAGAAGTGGCGATGATCGCTGCTAATAAAAATCTGTACAACTCCGTGAACCCGTACTACGCGTTAATAAATATGTATATTAAGAAATGTATAGCTCTCTGCGAACAGAAGAAAAAGGTAAAGGAAATATTTGAACAGTTTGACGTTAATCCGACAGACACAATCATGTTGATTTTGCAAAATCTTAAAAACATGATTGATTCTGAAATTAAAAATTCACTATGTACATCCGATGCTAAAAATACGCGATTTCAGCCGGAAGTCGTTTATCAGGTGTTTCGCGGACCCCCACATTTCGAAAAAGACGTAAGCGTCTCGTGTAAATCCGTGGGAAACGATATAGTTATGAATAAATATTTCAAAAACTGTTTGTTTGACGTGATCGGTACCAAAAACTTGGGATTATTTCACGATAAGACCTGGATGGAGCGTTTGGACACCGTGAACAGTACCCCCAAAGTATTGATAAGTGAATGTCTGGGGAAGGACTTGAACAACATAAACGAAAACGTCAATTTGGGCGTATCGTGGATACACAACGGTTGTTCGTCGTACAAAACATTCAATATCGTTAAAAACAGAAATAAATAAATGTAAAAAATAGTATATCGTTATATTTAGACGCGATCGATGTATTTGGTTTTACGATGATGTGTGTGTGTGTGTGTGTGTTTTTTTTTTTGAATGACGACAAAACAAAAAAAATCGGATCAATTGAAATCGAGTGAATGAGTGAACGTCAATAGTAACAATTTCTAAAAACAAAAAAAAAAACAAAAAAAAAAAACGTTAGAAAACCGCTCGTATTATCATAATTTGACATTCCGGTAGACAATTTTTTTTATTACATAAAAGTGGCCTATCTCACCAAGAATCGTGTATTGAATTATAAATAGCTACGAACTCACGAAGTCACGGTTACAAAAATACCAGACTTGTTTTTTTTTTTTTTTTGGGGGGGGGGTACTCATTAATTATTATTATTATTATTATCATCATTATTACTTAATATTTATTAATATCTTATTTTATAATTTTATTTTTGAATTGTAAACAATAAAATAGGCACATTTAAACTAAAATTCAAATCAACCCGTAATAATATTAAATATAGAGTTATAAAATGCCATACGGCCATACACAGTTTTTAAATTATACACATCAATATCCATTGTAATTGTAATTATTTTTTCGGGTGTGTTTCTCGGTGATAGTTCTGTTTAGCCTATCAGCTGTTACTCTTGGACCAAGTCGCATTCGATGTCTCGAATGCAATATGTTGTACGGCATACGCGTTGGATGTTGTGCGTCATCAATCATATCGGAAAGCCGAGCTGCGGGTGGACGGGTGTACAATTGACTGGCGTCGAGTACGATTCGCTTGTAGCGCGGTTCGTCACGACGACGTAAACGCGATATCGTTGAATGTTTGAAATTTTGTCGAGACATGCGAGGTTTTGGATACGCACCGCCTCGAACATTCCGGAAGTTCGTGTTGTCGCATTGGTCGGGTTTACGGTGTTCTGAGACAACGATTCGTTGTATCCCGGGTTCTTGATATTTCAGATATCCGTCGGACTTGCCGCCGAGGCGATCGTAAACCGATGTGTATTTATGTCTGTATTTTTTGTTGTATCCGTTGAAATTATTTTCAGAAAACGCTATCGGTATGATTTTGTTTATATTTACTGTTATATAATGTGTCAATATCGTGTCCACGCAACGGCAAAACGAACAGTATTTGGCGTTATTCGGACAAAACATTAGAGTGCTATTACTTCGAAACAACGAACCGGTTATATATCGTACACGTGATTTAAGCGCCGAGTAAAACGGTTGGTATTTATAATTGATAAACGCGTCGATCGGATCACGTTCATTGCCTATGCAATATATGATTTTGGGATCGTATTTTTTGAGCACCGCGGTTACGCTACCGTATTTACCGTGTATAGCGGCATCGATAAATTCACCGTTACGTATAATGATAACACTAAAATCTTTGAAAAACAAATTTTGTTTTGTAAATTGCTTCCATTGCGGCATGTTTTCGGATATTTCCCCTTCTTCTGGGCCACCGTTGCCATATTCGGCGAGCAGTTCGAATTTTGCGGACGCGTTGTTATTGGTGTTGTTTTCAAATTTTTGTAAACCGGTGTTTTTGTTATTTGTAATGGTCGTTGTGGTTTTTGACAAATTTTCATACACTGCTGAAAAAAAGGCAACGGTTGTACCGAAATCCGGTTGATTTAACGTCTGACTCGTAGGTTTCATGTAGTTGACTATTAATTTGTTAAAACTCTCATGATGTCGCATGATGAATTTTTGATAGTTGCGCTCCAGACCCCACACGTGCGCGGCCAATAGAGGTGAAATAACAGTATCCATGGGTATAGGTATTGGTGTTTGTTGTGCGAATATCGTGACTGTATTTTCTTGATTATTTTGTACATTGATATTCCTATGAACAATATCGGAAACCAACGTTTTGATTTCGTTGTTCAGAGCCGAATCATGATCTACACTGGAATCGATAAAATCGTGATACGCGGAGTCGTCCATACCGTGTTTTGCGATTATGATGTTTACACTGTCGTCGTCGTCGTCGTCGTCATATTCTTCAGAATCGGAATCGATTATTTCCATTTCGGGCACCGTTGCGTTTGACGTAACGCCGACATCGATGCGTTGTGCGTTGCCGTCTCGGTTGTTTAGCACACACTGTTCCGCAGGTCGTCCGCGGTTTTCCAAAACGTTCGTATCGTCACGGTCATACCACGATGGTTGTACGTCAACACTATCGACACGTCGGTCCCGCGTGTCCGGAGTGGTCATAACTACCGATTCGATATCGCTGAGCAAAACGTCATTTTCCGGTTCGTAGTCCAACACTTGTGTCGCCATGTCGAACACGACGTCGGCCGATGGTTCGTTTTCGCCGGTAACGATGCCCGGCACTATTTCACTGAACATCTATATTATTATAAACACAAATTCAATGAAACTGGTATTTTTTTTCAATGCCGATAACTCGATAACGGAAAACACACCGTTTGGCGCTTGGACAGAACGACACAATGACGGAGCAGTAAAATCGGCTCGTTGTATATATAGTGATTTAGGATTGTTTGTTTCTATATAATGTGCGGTTATTAAATACTCGTATTGTAAAAAAAAAAAAAAAAAACATACACGACAGAAATCATAGACACGGCATGTACACCGATTATTCGAATATCGGGCCTTCGGTAGCGTTCGAAAATATGAACGCTTCTTTGCGTATAGTGCGGACGAGTGGGCCGTACGTACGGAATGCGATACAGAATAAAAATCTAGAACTATTTCCAAACCTATACGTGCCCGAATTGACACTAAATACGACAGAAACGACTGACAATTACATTATAAGTGATATCGACGGATACATTCCAAATATTCCGAACGGTACCATATTCGATCACTTGTCATTTTACCCTTTGGATTGGCCAGATTTTCATAAAATTCCAATCGGTGGAAACGTTGGACCCGACAACAGTAAAGACATCCGTCAAAACCCCGTGACTAGGCTTTATAGTTCTAAAAAGGAGAACCATCTGGACCGCGATTCAACATTGTTTAAATCCATTGAAGAACAAAAAGCATTGGAATTACAAAAGAGAAAAGAACGTATAAACAAACCGCCAGCTGGATATGATAATATCACTAAACGTCAAGTGGAAAACATAAGTCTTGAAAATAATAGTGAAACGATCGACTCCGATGATTATTTTGAGATTTCAGACAAAACAAACAATTCAAATAATTCAAACCGCTCATCGGCACTGCCCGGTACTAAAAGCACAACAGCTCTGACGATTCACAGAACTGGGGTAGACGACAATGTGCTCAATCCGAAAAATCTGATGCCTTAACCGTTTTTTTTTTTCCATAAGACATTTATTTATATATATATATATAGTGGTGGCCATGGAGTTTAAACATCTCGTAGACCTGGGGGTCTCGTCTAAATTCGACGTATCCAATATTCAAAAAGGCACACAGAACGCGATGCGATCTCATCTCAATCTGTTTCGTCACAACAGAGTCCAATTGTCGAGGGGGTTAGTCGAGTCTACGGATATGAACACTCTTCTGGACGGCCTGGTGAGTACTAAAAATGAGAAATTATCACCAGAATATAAAGTACAAATAGCGGCGACGTTAAAACGTCTTTACGGTAGCAAAAACATGCAAATAAACATGACACCGTACCTGTCCCAAATCAAGAGGAAACCCGCAAATGTAGAAAGTTACGAGTACATGAACGGATTGAAAGAGCTGATCAAAAAAGCAGCAGAAATTTTAATGCAATTGCACGCGCAACCCACACTCTCCGACGACGTGTCACTGTACGACGCTGCTTTGGCCACGATCATGACGAGCTGTACGAGTCGTAGGATATCGGAATTACATCAAATAACGATGTCCGATTTAGATCTGATAGCTGAAAGCCGCCCAATATTCATACACGTTAAAGGTAGAAAATCTACGACCACGAAATGTGTGATAGTACCAAATGAAATATTGATGGCTTGTATTGCAAACGCAAAACAGAACCGATCAAAACTCATAGCGGCCGTAAACGCTTCCCGTTTTTCGAACCGTCATCCTGAATATAAAACCAATAGGGTACACGATGGATACTTGTTCGTCACGTCCGTATCGCAGTTGCGCAAGAGGTTGAAACAGTTCGCCGTTATGTTTTCTATAAACCTAACAAATTTGGGATTCAATAGATTTCGAAAATATATAACAACCCTTTTGATCGGTGGCGGTGGACATACGTTGGCACAGTTCGTAAACGCCCATTCGAATATAAACATGACAATAACGAATTACGATTTGGGCACACGTAATACTATGGAAAAAACGTTTACCGGTATTCTGGACGGGATCGTAGGAAATGAAGAAAATTCGTCACGGGCCCAAGTCAGCGCTCGACATGTTGAGATCCCGACGTTACGTACGCCCGTTGAAAGAACAAAATTATCCAGAGATGAAATACGCGCTCAGACAAAAGTGCCGAAACCCATGCCTGACGGCAGTAGACGTATACTGCCGACCGTTAAACGCCGAAGAGGTAACCCCGAATTTGGCGCACAATCGCCGATACCCATAAATGTTCATACGCCGAAAACGCCACTCGTGACATTTACAGCAGCACACCAATGAAACGGACAGTTGATACCGATTTATATTTTGATTGACTGCATTACACGTCATATTATATTGAAATATTCGATCTGAAATATATATTTATACATATTTATATTTATATACCTACATAATCTATATGGTTTTTCTTTATGTATGCAATTACACGAGTTGATGTCGTGAGGGGTGAGGGGATAATCTTTTTTAGACCGACACCTATGTAAAAATTAATAATAATATTGTAAATCGTCAACAACTTACGAGAATCAAGAATCATAAATGTTTGTCCGACAGAAACGTCACGTGTGTTTATAACTGAAATAATATATATATAATAAAAAAAAATCTCAGAATTCCTGTTTGAACCGGGATGGATCTACTGGGTCCAAAATGTGAACCTAACGGCGTCAGCTATGTTAGGTTGTAGATAATACAAATCATACATAAGGATAAGCCTATGTATCATTATATTTTTATACATCTAAAAAAAGGATGTTGGTTCATACAATACACCGAAACCCACTTTTTGATTTTACGCTTTTTGACTACAAAAAAAAAAAAAAAAAAAAAAACATTCGAATCACGTAGAGTAGGCATTTTCAACAGGCATAAACAAAGTATTAATCGTACAAAGTTGGAATTTTTAACGAGCAACGAAGTTCACGGGACAGCTAGTATATAATATAATATATATATATATATATATATATATTATATACGTATAGTATATATTTGTATATTTTTAGCTATAAAACTACGTGTCGCTGACACGAGGCGATAGCGTTGCGCGTTGTGAAACTGGATAAGACTTTAGTCATCACATTCCGGTATTCCTATGGTTTTTAAAATAGTCCACAATTTATAAATTTGTTGTTCTAGTCCTATTGGATTTTCATCAGCTTCGATTCCAAGCCCCTCGTGCGTTTCTAATGTACCGTGACTCTTTGAAACCGATGTATTTAATATTTTGAAATCACTTAGATTGGACATGATTGCCAATTTGATTTCATCCATTACGACCGACTTAAAAGATACACCATCTTTCATAGAATTCATTATTTTCGGTAGATTTGGAACAAGTTGTTCAATGCATTTAATATTTACAGCATTGGCAATCGTAAGTGCCGTGATAACTTCACGTTTGGTCGTCGTCTCCAACGGACTGTTTACAGTGGATGTCATAATTTTATTGAAATATTCCCAATTCAAAATATAACAACATATTATACCTATACTATATTATAACGATAACCGTATAACATTACATGTGAGCATCAGTCAATATAAACCATAATCAAATCACGATGCTTATGATATATTTTCCGATATTACCATCTTTTTTTTGAACATAACGCTATGAAAACTTAAATACTTTTCCCAAGTCTATGAAGTTATTTTTTCATGATAGAACGGATCATGGAAAAAATTATAATGTGCAATTTGTTTATGTACATAAAATATTTTGGTAGTAATAATTTTTTGAACATAAAAAAAAACATTAGAATTCACAAATATA
>JBPBPJ010000110.1:0-6458 GCA_050954235.1 Janthinobacterium lividum
TTTTTTTTTTTTGATAGACATTTTATATACTAATTTTGACGAAATTAGATGTTTAAACAATGAATAACGGTTTGTCATTTTATTTTATTCTAAAAACATTATTCTTAATGCTCAAACTTTTAACATACATTATTATATTTTAAACACAAAATTATATTATTTTCAAAGGTATTTTTGTCCTAAGTTAATATAATCTATTGTATTGCTTATAGTTATATTACTAGAATATTTACATCAATGTTTATTACCTATTGGGTATCGTAATATTACCTATAGAAATCAGATTAGATAAACCAGTAAAATAATGTCAAATCTCTCGCATATGGGCATACAAGAGCAGTGTGTGATGAATGAAACCCCAACTATATGAGTGTTTATGTTTACAATATTAGAATCGAAGGAATATTATTAAGTCCAATATAGGAAAAGGAAGCACGGAAGTGACTTAGAAAAGGAAAAAGGAGTAGGTGCTTCCCTGACAGATGATGGATATTTAATAATTACTTTATGGGTATAAATATATACATAAATTATAAATTCGTTTATAAAAGTCGTGAATTTTAAACGATAAGACATTTTTTTTGTATTAGTGATATGGAATACAGCCATTTTGTTTTTCGCCGCCGGGCGCGGTGTTCTACGGCGTTAGTTCATATCACGGCCGCAGCCGCGGTACGTATTCGTGATGAGTGTTGTGTCATGAATCCGATAGGGTTCGCTTCAAAGAACGTGTGTTCCACGCAAGATGCAAATTGCAAATACGACTGCGGCCATTTAATCTCATTTCCAGTTTCCACGGTTGTTTTACTGTGGCAGACGCCTTTTTTAGTTTATTGTTATTAATGTATGGCGCAAATATGCCGAAGGTCAAAATTCACACTCCGACAGCGCACATTCATCAGTTGTACCGACTACCGGGCAGATTTACGTTTTTTGTTGTAAACTGGTTCAGAAAATTTCAGGTAATTATAATTCCACGTGTTTTTGTCAGTATAGGTACACGGTATGAGTGAATACTTAACTTATTATTAACTTAACTACTAATTTAATCTACGTTTAATGCCGGGCGTTAAAAGTGTTCAGAGGATGTAACACTGGTATTAGTCGTCTCTGTCTTTCAAGTACGTAACATGGCGAATTTAAGCTCAAAAGATCACATCCCTTATAACATCATAAAGTTCCAAACTTGTTTCTGAAATATGACATTGAAACAGATTTTATATTGCAATACCTAATCTTTAGTAACAATTACCTCACTGAAATATCGCTTATTAGTTCCTATGTCCGCTATCAGTTCCTGATTCCTAATAATTTTGTCTACCTTTATAAAAAAAAAAAAATATTTACATGAAAATCAAATTAAACTTTTATGAACGTTTCAAGTTAACATTTTTTCCTAGATTGGATATTCACTCGATTTCTTATGTTGCGATTTTCTTATTTTGCTGTAATTCGAAAACCAATAACTGTAGATACTAGACATTTATATCATATGTTTATTTTATTAATTCCTATACTTGAGAAAATTTTCAAAATATTTTAACTCGTTTTGAGCTGTTTACGGACAATTTAAAATGTATAGTTTTTTTTATTGAAAAACATCGATAAAATTCTATTTGTTGAGCCAAAAAGCGTGACCGTCATGCTTCTAGTTTTGCTGGCCGCACTATAGGCCGTCTCCGCTCAAAATCGTCTTTTTTCTTATACAATGATTTAACAATGAATTCAAATTTAACATATATATTATTATACCTGTATAGTCGGTGACTTATTCGATGACGAGGTACACTCGGTATCACCAGGTAGGGGGCATCCTCAGCTCAATTCCTATTATAAAACAACTGAGAATACCCAATTTTTATTTACCTCTATAAATTTAGATTTTTTTCAACATTAATTTATTTATGTCAAACATTTTTGTATTGTAAATTGAACAGCAATCCATGGCAGAGATGTTGCGTCTACAACATAATCGACTTACCCAGCCACCAGCATGTCCATTAAGTAAAGGAATAAACCTCCTTGAATATTTAAAAGGTTACGATTTTGATGCAGATTTCCCTCAAGTTGAATGGAACCAGTACACGAGGGAAGAAAATTTCATTGTAGATTGGGACGAGGAATGGAAGGGTAACTATCACAGTTATTCTACAACGTCAAAAATGACTAACTATATGACAAAAGTAAAAACTAAAACGTCTCAAACAGCTATGTAGTAATACTAAATGTAGTTATCAGTTATCATAAACGTATTTTGGCGGCAGCACGATGCATGAGCTCACTCCAAAGATCATTCGCAACAATAATAATTAATTGATAACTGATATAATCATTGTAATCAATTTAAAACGTAACAGAAACACCCTTTATGTTATAATCTATTTTCATAACAATCAAATTGTATATGCAATGTTTCAGAAACATCAAAAATGTTTAGAAATTAATAAAATATATTGTTATAATACTTTTCGTTTCAGAAATATTACCGAGACTTGTGATGTTGTTAGCTTGATATAGCTTCGTTTAAAAATTGGTGTTAGTCGACTTCTTATAAAAATTAAATGTTAGAACATTATCTGTATTTGTAGTTATGTGGTTTTTTTTTTAAGAAAGTTGTGTGTATATGATATAGCTTTAATTAAAAACAATCATAACTCACTTTAAAACTAAATTGTCATAAGAGGCCGGTTCACTCTATTTTTTAAACAAAAAAAACATATATAAAAACATTTAGAGTGTAAAGATACACTCTAGTGAGTGTAAAACTGTCCACTTTGGCCTATGTAATATTCACTTCAAAAATGTTGATTGCTAACTTATCCAACCATTATAAATTTGGAAAAATGGTCAGTAATGTTAAATTATTTTTATCATTAAAAATGTGAATGTCAGATTAACTGGTTCATATACATTATCTTATGTTCCTTCATTCTACATAAGTTGGTCACAAGTTGCAATAATTATCAACAACAAGAGGCTTTATAACTTAAAAATATTAATAACTAATTTTTTCTAGTAAAAACATACTAAAAATTATTATTCAAAGAATATTAACTATATCACTAACAAATAATAAATAGCAAGTCAATAAAATATATTTATATTGTATTTGAACCAAATAAATGTTGGATTATTAATTCACAATTTTTGCTAAAAAAATTTTTAGATTAAAATAATGCTACTTACGATCCCAAGACATTATAACTTTAAAAGTTAGAATTTTTGTTCATAAAATTTTAACCTCATTTAAAATTAATTTAAAAACCTTACCTAAACTTAGATTGGTTCAATGACTTATATTAACGTCCACTATTCTCTTTCCATAACCGCTGCTTTCACTTATTTATATGTAGTTTTTCTTCTTTCTTTTACTATTGGAGGAAAAATTTCTTGAAATCTAGATGGTTTTCATATGTGTTAATTGCATTGAGTTTGTATTTTTGAAGTATGCAGCAATTAAGTCCATGATGTTGAGCATATTTTATACAACAATATCTAAACAGTTTTATTTTTGTTTAATAGGGAACAGCAGAAAACATATGTGGTCAATGGTAGTTTTAGCAAGTGAAAAATATTCTGTTTGTTTGTCCACACCTTTCAGCTGCCACATTTGTGCTTCCGAAGACCAACCGGATTTTGAACAGACAAAAGATTATTTTAAATTATGTAAGGTAACTATTAAGTATTAACTACTTGTTTCATATCTAAGCCAACTTATGTTACATTGTTACAAAAGTAATAATGAAATAATATTTTTAAAAAAATAGATAAAATCCAGGTTAAAAATATTTCAATAAAATTTAAATATTTGTAAACAAATATTAATAGTAACAAATATATTTATGCTTTTTCAAAAAATGTGGAAGTTAATTTGAATTTTGAGTAAATTAACTTTTTTATAAAAATATCTTATTTTTTATGGGTTATTCATGATCAACAAAAAAGAAGTTTATTTAAATAAAATATTCTAAAAAATAGTCTTTTATTATCATAGTTAAGCAATCTTATTCCATTTTAGTACGTGATTATAATATTGCATTTATAATACAATTGATTCTCATTATATCGAACGTTGCTATCTCAAATTGTTCGATATCCAAACTACATTGAAATTTTCTTGAAACTACCGTAACACTTAGTACTGTTTCTCTCTTGATTACTCAATATAAAATTATTAATTATTCGTTATCCCGTATGCAAAAATAATTCAGTATACTGATTGTAATTGTGCGCTTTAAAAGTCAATATTTGCTTTTTCTACATTATGCAATTTGGAAAACATTGTAAAAGAAAAGAAATAATACAAAACAAACTTTAGTAGTTTAATTACATATTTCTTTTAAAATAAATTTTATTTATTCATTATTGTAGTTCATTGGTTTGTATGTAGTATTACTGTATTAGTATTTTATGTACTAAAATAATGTATTTTGTGTTAAAATTATTTACTAAAATACTAATAAGACTCAATATCTAAAATATTTTCCTGTTATCCTTGAGATTCGACATAACATGAATCTATTGTATAAAGAAAATAATATAATATATTAGAAAAGAACAGTATTTTATTTTATCAAAATATTTTTAAAATAAAAAACCTTAAATCTAAGTATAGTTAAGTAAATATTATAGTTGTATTTACACATATTCCTTGTTAAATTACCAATAAATAACCGTTTTTATATTTTTAGGTAGGCGATCATATTGAAAATGAAATTTTTTGGAATTTAATGAACCTCAGCAGACATTGGACACATGAAATTTTTAAGTTGTTATACAAAGAACATTTTTCTTCCCTCGTGTACTGGATCCATTCAACTTGAGGGAAATCTGCATAAAAATCGTTACCTTTTAAATATTCAAGGAGGTTTATTCCTTTATTCAATGGGCATGCTGGTGGCTGGGTACGTCGATAATGTTGTAGACGCAACATCTGTGATAGCACTGTTTAAATATTTTAACTCAATTTGAGCTGTCTACAACATTATCGACGTGCCCAGCCACCAGCATGTCCATTGAGTAAAGGAATAAACCTCCTAGAATATTTAAAAGGTTACTATTTTGATGCAGATTTTCATCAAGTTGAATGGAACCAGTACATGAGGGAAGAACATTTCATCGTAGATTGGGACGAGGAATGGAAAGGTAACTGTGATAGCACTGATGAAAATCACAAAAATTGACACAAGTATGTGGTGTTATATTTAAAAATTAAAATAATATTAAAAAATTAATTATTGACTATATTGAATAGTATGAAACAAATTATTATTGATTGTTCAGATATTTCTGATAAATTGAACCACTCTGCAATGACTCTTTATACTGTTTACAAATTAGTATTTTAAGTTAAATATGTTCAAATATATATACAATATGCATATATAAATACAATTTACGATTGTTACAATTTATACCACCTAAAAATTAAAAATGTGTTATAATTATATGCGTTTTAATATTTATCATCACAGCTAATGTTATTAAATCTCAAACCCGTATTATATTTATATTATAAAGAACATGTATATTGAATAATGGCCTTGTTGAAAATGTTTACTTATATAATACTGTCAATTAATAATAATTGTTGTAAATATTTTATTTTAGTTAATTAAATTAAATTAAATTAATTTATCTGTATTTGTTTATTTCTTGTGTTAAAAACTTAAAGTATAATATATATATTATTTTATATACATATCAAACTATGAACTAGACCAGATTAGATTAAAAAATCTCTTATGAGGCTATTTGTTGAATTTATTTTCTTGAAATATTTCATGAAATTCTAATAATTTCTACAAAAAATAAAAATAAATATTTAGTAAATCTACATTTTATAGTAATCACCTTGCAAGTGAACATTTTTAAAAGTTGTTTTATTGTATTACGCAAAGAAAGTATGTAACATAATTACATACTAAGTTGTTTTTGTTTAACAAATCTATAATATTACAAATTCAAACAGGCTTTTTAACTCTTTAGCCAACATAATATAACATATTTTAAAACTCTTATATAAAAATGTTTGACAATATTTGGGTATTACTTATTAATTTAGTTATTTAATATTGTAAATTTTTCATAGTTATTTAAAACTACATAATAGGTATACAATTATAATTTATAAATTATAGTACCTTGAGAAAAGTGTTAACTTTTTAAGCTTATAATCTTATGTGTCTAACAATATAATTTATACCATTTTATTACTTTAATGTATAAGATAATTGATTTTTAACCACCTGAGATTCTAGTTTTTTTAATTATAATTTATAAACTATAATGCAATTAGTATCAATACTTACACCATTATTTATTCAGTAAAAACTCTATTACACCCTTCTTGTTGCACCAATGTACCTACATTACATTGAATTAAAGCTTATAAATTAAATATTTTTTCTAAATATTAATTGGACAATTGGAAGTATGGTAATTTTTTGTCAGCTTAT
>JBPBPJ010000074.1:0-6393 GCA_050954235.1 Janthinobacterium lividum
ACACACACACACACACACACACACACACACACACACACACACACACAGATGATGGAATGCATGTCTCCTTCAAGGAGCACAGCCGTTTGTTTACATTAACAATCTTTCGATGAATCAAATAATCGTTAATTGGATTGCATTGTTCTAACATTTTTTTTTTTTTTTTTGGAGGGGGTGGGGGGGGGTGTGTGTGGGTGTCTGTCATCGTCCACACACCGTTATATATTTTGTACCCTTTGAATGTCTGTAACATATTTTAATATCCTAATATACAATACGCGTATGAATTTAATATCAGACTCCTCGTAAACAAACTTGAATTTTTAACCTCTTGTGTTCAGTACTCCAGTGGCGTAGACAACATGTGGGGGGGAGGGGTTTGAGTGTTTAAACCCCCTCCCCCCCACATTGGCTTTCCACATCTAATAAATGTATTATTTACAATTTATTATTTATTGACTATTGCAGTATATTTCATATAGTACCATATTATATTTTTATAGTGCCTATACTGTCTACAAAAATATATGACATGAGACGTTTCTGAATATTCCGAGAACTCGTCCAGAAACCTGATTGATAATAATTACAATAATAATAATAATAATAATAATAATAATAATAATAATAATAATTATATAATATTTTTAATAATACTATCTGCACGGGTTTTCGACAACACTGTGGTAATCACCACGACTAAAGATATTATTTATGGTATTGTGAATTATATGACAATATTTGATAAAATATTTGCTTATAATTTATATCACGATATTCATTTGTTATGTATAATTTTGTAACCTGTGCAAACCGTGCACTCCCCACAAAATGCACCACTTCGTTTTTTTTTTTGCATTTTGGCAGCGGACTAATATCAATGTGTTGTAAGCACAGCGGGGTTGCAGTTGCTCTATTATCACAGACTATAGAACGTATTCTATGTTATCACTGCAAACTGTGGCTATCGCCTATGACCGCCTATGACTGATATACCGCACGACGTGCCCATGGCTCGTGACTCGCTATTCGTTATTTCGTTATTTAAATTAAATTGACTTTGAAAAATTACTAATTTATTCACTCTCGCATTACGAGGGACAATGATTCTTATTATTTGTTAGATACCCCAGTATCATGGTTCTGGGGTCAGAGCGTGGTAAGATCGTAAACACCAACGACTGTTTGTCGTTATATTATATAATATATACGCACCACTCTGGCCTTGAACAACGGTGACCATCTCCACAAATAATAATAATCCATAGCCCTCGCACGGCGGTCCGGAGTTTTAGACTTATTCTGTTTTCAGATACCAAACCAAACAGAAACACCGATCTCACCGCAGCGGGCTCGTTACACATATTCAAAATATTATTGATTCCACTTTGCACTGAACGCTTAGCTGTTCAAAAAAAACGTGAGTTTTTTTTTGTTTAATTAATACTTATAGTGACCCTCCTCCGACCACATGGGGATTTTGAAATTTCTTTTTACGCGTTTTTCAAGTATTTTTTTTTTTTTTTTAATCGTATTATTGAACACCTACTAATGTGTAGGTAACTTTCACTGACGCGCTCTCAAAAATTGCGCTCGAGAGCACTCCTCGTCGGCTTTCTGTCTTTTAATTATTTTATTAATACTTATAGTGACTCTCCTCTGACCACAAAGGGATTTTGAAATTTTTTTTTCGAATTTTTTTTTTTTAGCGTATAAATGACCACCTTCTAATCTGCCCGCGCGTAACTCTCCGGCACGCGATTTCAAAGTTTGCGCTCGGCCACATAATGGTAGTTTTCCGTCTATTAATCAATTAATATTATAAACATAGCGCGACCCTCTTCCAGAACACATGGGGTTTTTGAAATTTCTTATTAACTCTTTTATAAGTATTTTTTTTCGAGCGTATGATTAAACACGCGGCATAGCGCCCGTCAGTCTCCCGTACGTGCCATCACAAAGTTTGCGCTCGGAAACTAATTGGTTGTTTTTTGTATTTTAATCATTTTATTAATACTTAGTGACTCTCCTCTGACCGTAAAGGAATTTTGAAATTTTTTTTTCGTATTTTTAAAGTATTTTTTTTTTTTTTTTTTTTTTAGCGTATAAATGACCACCTTCTAATCTGCCCGCGCGTAACTCTCTGGGACGCGATTTCAAAGTTTGCGCACGGCCACATAATGGTAGTTTTCCGTCTATTAATCAATTAATATTATAAACATAGCGACCCTCCCCCAGAACACATAGGAATTTTGAAATTTCTTTTTACTGTTATTATAAGTATTTTTTGTAGCAAAATATTTACCAATTATTGCGTGCACCCGTCACTCGCCCGGACGCGTCATCAAAGTTTGCACTCGGCCACCTGTCGGTAGTTTTCAGTCTTTTAATCATTTTATTAATACTTAGCGACCCTCCCCCTGCAGAACACATAGGAATTTTGAAATTTCTTATTAGCTATTTTATAAGTATTTTTTCGAGCGTATGATTGAACACGTTGTATATCGCCCGCGTCAGTCGCCCGGAAGCGCCATCAAAGTTTGCGCTCGGCCACTTATCGGTTGTTTTTTTTTTGTATTTCAATAATTTTATTTATACTTAGCGACCCTCCTCTGACCACATGGGGATTTCGAAATTTCTTTTTTCATATGTTTAATGTATTTTTTTTTTTTTTTATCGTATTAGTAACAACGTTGTATGTCGCCCGCGTCCCTCTCCCGGTCGTGTCATTAAATTTGCACTCTGTCACTTGTTGGTTGATTTTTTTGTTTTAATCATTTTATTAATACTTAGCGACCCTCCTCCGGCCACATGGGGTTTTGAAATTTCATTATAGCGTTTTTCAAAAATATTTTCAAGCATATATCATATGAAACCGGTTATAGTGCGGCCGTATCTTTCACGGACGCGCTCTCCGTCTCTGCACTCTGGCATTTATCCTCGGGTCTCTGTCTTTTCATAATTTTATTAATACTAAGTTACCGGCCTACCCCGCCGACTACATAGGGATTTTAAAGTTTATTTTTAGTGTAATTATTGGTAACATTATTACATACATATTATTATTGGTACATGTATCCTGACGAACATTCCATTCCGACTACAGCAACTAATACCATTTCAATGGAAGTTCCAACAAGATCGTTTAGGGTTTCAGATGCGTTGTTGTGAGTATTAATTATAAGTTGAATTTAAAAAAAAATTATTGTCCGTCTCCTATGGTGTTATATTTATGCCAATAGTATATTTTAATAACGAGCATAAAAAATTGGTACAATATAATAATTTTGTTTTAACAAATAAGTATAATATATTTTAAATATATATATATAAAACGAGTGGAAGTAATACAAAAATAATAAAATAGATAATATACCAAAATTATACTCTAAATGGTCATTGTAAGATATAGCGTCTTTAACATTAAATATTAATAATATAGTAAGTATGGAGAATTGGGTAACGTTTGAAAAAATACCTTTATTTGAAGAAGAGGAAGAAAATAATTACCAATCAACAATACCACAAAGTAGCGCAAATGATACCGTTTAAACAATTATTACGAAACTACTATATTATAAACTTAACTAATACAACTACAGTTAATACAGAAAATGCAAACGTTATAATAATATTACCACAGAAATACCTAAAATTGTCACTAATTCTACGAGTAAAACTCTGACCAATATTGCATTAAAAATTGAACAAAGTACTAAAAATACAATAATTATTAATAATACTACAACTATTACTACTAAACCAACAACTGAGATAAATACAATAATTAAGCAAACTAACACAACTACCCAGTCAATCAACATAATATTATAAAAATACCTAAATATAAATATTATTATAATTATATAAAAACCACGAAATTACCAATAACCACATTGAATTATTTTAACACAACTATTGGTAAACGATCGACACATTTTGAAGGTACTATTAAATCCAACGAATCAATCAGTCAAACAATCGTCAACAACAATAATAATAATAATATAGGGAATGGGGAAGAATAAAGTTCCACTAATATTAAAATAAAATTATTATTAATTATATAATTATCTGTGAACAGAGAGGAAAAACGACCAATAGGCCATGCGACTATGATAGTAAACTATACCGAGCCACCGCAGATTACAGGGAGAGAAACGAAAATGGAACTAGTGGCAATGAGAAATTTAGCTTTGCATGTCATAAGAATGCGCGACCCGATGTATGACCAAGTTGACCATATCACATGCTTATGGAATCAGTTTTTTATGAAATGTGTAATGAAAATAAAATGCATCGTTTTTCGAAATAATCGAAATAATCAGTAACAAGAAACGTAAATATTATATATATATATATATATATATAAGAATTTTAAATTTTAAGAATTTGTAATTGTCCGATTATTTCACGTTATTATTTAATCTATATATATATATAGATTGTGAATCATGTCGAAAGAATAAAGTAACAAATAGAAAAATTAAACGACCTATGGTAATAACTACAACAAGTTCGAGGCCATTCGAAAAAATATTCCTAGATATAGTTGGACCAATAGTAACAACAGTATCTGGGAATACTTACATATTTTGACTATGCGAGACTTATTGACCCTCTCCCGACCACATAGGAATTTTGAAATTTTTTTTTTTTACGCGTTTTTCAAGTATTTTTTTTTTTTTTTTATTAGCGTATTATTGAACACCTTCTAATCTGGCCGCAACTCTCTGGGACGCAATGTTTTCAAACGAACATGATGGGCAGCAACAGCAACAACAGCAACACTTAATTCAACTATAGCAACTTCGATATGCAGAATTAGTGCACGATCAACAACTATTACTGGATGTGATAAATTTCTTATAAAATCTGGATCAGAATCCGTGTCGTCAAATACGCTTAGTGATTGATCACTCATTTTTATTAAGATGATATTATTATTATATCATAAGTATTAATTGATATTTTTTTTTAATAAAATAAGACATACCTACTACCTACATTATAACTTTTTCATTTTCGAAATATTTGTACTGATAAATACGGTGATAACATTACAACAATACTTAATGATCACCAAAAAAAAGCTGTACCAGAAGACTCCAAATAAACAATAAAATATATTAAAATGAAATAAAATACAACTTTGTAAAAAATACAACTCTTTATTATCTGGTTATTGCAATCGATGAAAAATCAAAATTTATATGGGAGTGTCGGGTGCAAAAAAAAATGGATATATACTATTTCAATCAATACGTCCGGACGTATCTGGTTATTGCACCCAAAAGAAATTTAAAAATCAATTTTTATCATTTTATTTCAATACTATTCATCGGACGTATTCGATTTTTGCACCCATCGATAGAGATTTTTTTTCTAAACTTTTCTATAACAATTTCTATATTCACTAAGATACAACGATCACATACATCAAAATGTTTAAAGACGGTGACGAACCTACATGTTTAAAGAATCATATGAGAATATTGCCAATGAGCATTTACCCGTACCCTTTATTGCTACAGAAACGAGTAGAATAATGGACATCATTATTATTATTATTATTATTATTCATAATTCGTATGTTATATTATTCTCCCGATTATTCTGCTCAACGCTTCTTCGTCCATCATAAAACTATTATAAATCGTTTTAAAAAACTTCAATTTGAAATTACAATTTTAACTGTAATAAATGACATATTTTATTTTTATTAATTTATTAATATTTCACATTCCAGAACTCGAGATACTTATTCGCATAAACCGATAATGGTTATAGACGATCGAAATACCAATAATCACGATAATATTGTAACTAAACCCATCACATTGGAGCCTGTTAGATCTATAAATCAAATTGAAATTTTAACAGTGTTAATAAAACTCTAACTCTCACGGAAATGGCTATCATGTTGAAATATTATTCCATACAATATGCCTACTTGAAACCCAATTCTGATATATATATATATTACCACTGATCTTTATTATAAACGTTGTGCGTTGTTTTTCTACGGATAAACGTCAATGGTTCATAGTAGACGTGTCCAAACAACACATAGTATTGCGTAACGATATCGGTGAATTGATATCCAACAATCAAATACTCAATAATGCTCCGGAACAAGGATTTATAACATTATTTGAATCGGATATTGTTTAAAATTATTTAAATTATTTAATTTTATATGGTATAGCATAAAAGAAGTTGGAGTGTGTTTCTATTACATTCAGTTCAGACTCTCATATCAAACAACCAAGTATACATACCTACATTGTTGTTGTTTTTTTTTTTTTTTTTTTTTTATTGCTTGTTTTTTTCAATCAGAATTAAATTTTATCATTTATTATTTTCAATTATTGAGTATAATATTTATTTATT
>JBPBPJ010000003.1:0-5741 GCA_050954235.1 Janthinobacterium lividum
TCGTATCTATGATCTATTTTGAATGTAAGCGTTTCGTAGATTGTAACAGTTTCATGGTCTATGGTAATGTTTAGCTTTACACGACAATGACGACCCAACGAATCGCTGTAAAACACGCGATCGTTGTAGTACGGTTCGACCATTTTGGAAAATGCGTTATCGGCCATCAACAGTCGACACGCGCCAAACGTCGTCGGTTGTCGACCGTTTTCGTCCGATCGTGGCGATTTCAACACAGATATGGGATATCCTAGTATGGAAAATGAATCGTCGTTATCGACAACCGTCGAATCGTTTTTTGACGACTGGTAATCAGACGTGTTAAACAGTAAATTCGACACGTAAACGCCGCTCATCAAGATCAGAGACACCGTAGCTTGGCGCAATGACGATTGCAACAGCATCGTTAACGTGCGTGTGTGTGTTCACGTTATAAAAATGAAATTTAATTTTTAAAGATGTTCGCAGCGAGATTGTAGCGTTTTGCTCAATCTGTATTTACTGCTCCACAATAAAACGACCAGAGTCGACAGCAATAGCACTATGGCCAACAACACTTTGCCGTAGTACAATAGGCCGCAAACGAACGGCACCGGCAAAACGAATAACGCTTGAGTGCTTATGCCACAAGCCAACGTTTCGCAATTTATAAACGGGAAAAACTTGAACAGTTTGTCGTATTCACCGCTTTCTATATTATACATTATTTTTGCGTGACAATGCCGGCAAACCGAACGCAAATTGCACAAATTGGAATTGACGGTGGTACCTTTGGGCATTTTAACTTTACCACGATAACCGCCTAAATGATACTCGTATTCGTCTACGATTATGAAATAATGATCAAACAGACCCATACTCGAACGTATGGCACGCGAACGAATTTCCACGATCTGTGGACAATCGTTTTTGTTAATATCGCCGGCGTTCGTTGTCTGCATACTCATGACACCTGTAAAATGTGCGTAAATTTTTTCCGTACAGTACTGTTTTATTGCAAAAATACAATGTATTTGAGTATTTTAATTTTACATACACACACGTATATGTATATAAATTAAAATCTCAAGACTATAAAAACAAAAAACTACCATCGACGATGATATCGTTTATTACGTTTTCTATACAAAATTATGGCTTCGGAATCATTGAATCGTTATCCAAATGACTCGTGTAGTCGAGACTGTCGTTTTTAATATATACAACTAGTTTTTAAAATAAATTTTTTGCGCGAAATCCTTCAAGTACCAGTACCGTCGGTGAGCGCAACGTTCCCTTGCAACGGTACCGGTACCAGAACGTTTTCGAGTGAAATTGTTCAAGTGTCGATACCGTCGGTGAGCGCAACGTTCCCTTGCAACGGTACCGGTACCAGAACGTTTTCGAGTAAAATCGTACATGCGCCGGTACCGTCGGTGAGCGCAACGTTCCCTTGCAACGGTACCGGCACTTGAACAAATTTGCTAGAAATTTTTATTAGATACGCCATAGAGTAGCGCACGTTCTTGCGATTTTTTTTCACAAGTACGAAAAGCAAAAGAGTGGGAGGGGATAATAATAATAACAAGTGGGGATACCGGTATAAATATAGCGGTGGCCTCGCGCGCGCGACAGACTCTGTCCAGTAGTTTGGTCGAGAACAGAGTCTCTTCCTTTACCGGGAAGGTGACGTCGTCTCTTACGTTATATATAAGGGAGGGGAGGGAAGGAAAGAGCGAGCGTACGGTCGGCGCGAGATTTCGCGTTGTACGAGGTACCAAATTGTGGTGGGGACGGTAAATCTCGCAAAAGCTTGTGGCCACCGGCGGTTTTCCAGGGTGACTTTTTTCCCGTCGGACCGATCGCGGTTTCAGAGTTTTGCGTTTCTCGCACGTGTACGCCATACGACGTACGAGGTACGAAATCATAGTGACTGTGGGATGTATCGTTTATTAGATTGTAAATTCTTAATTCATTCGAACGGCGAAAGTAAAATACGTTACGCTAGCGTCTGAACGGAGAATGTAGTATAATATTCTAGTATCGTGTGTGTTTCGTTCCGCGAATCACGTATTCTATGATTCGAGAGCACAATGTCGTTTTCGAATTATCAAAGCGGTCTACCGTTTACGTTGCTCGAATTATGCTCAGGTGCGGTAAATAAATTCATTTTGACTAAACTATCAAATAAATATGAGTTACGTGTAAATTGTCGTAATTTTAAGCAATGTTGTCTAATAATATGTCGTTTATTGACCAATAAAGAAAAAATCAACGTTGCGTTTACATTACAACAGTCGTTGACGCTCGGCTGTCTGCGTTGTTTGAAATTCTTATTACATTATTTCAATCACGGGGACATTGGTGTCGGGTCACCAATGTTGTCGCTCTCGTCTTCGGCATCGTATCCGGTTCAAAAAGTCACACGTTACGGACATTTGGATTGTCTCATATTCTTGCACGAACTCGGATTTCCATGGGACGAACATACATGTAAACTCGCTATACGTAGTAACAAATTGGAATGTTTAAAGTATCTCGTGGAAAACAATTGTCCGTATAACGTGAAACATATGGAGATCGAGGCAATTATGATGGATAATCCCGAAATATTATGTTACGTTATAAGTCTAAAATTTATACGTGATGGGAGTTCTTCTATAGACGGCATGTTTTTATGTTTCTTGGCCGTACACTATGGTTCTGTAAGGTGTATGCGATACATATTATCCGACGAAAGGTGTCAATTACGCAATTGTCATACCGATAAAATGTGGCGAAACGAAATCTTTTTAACGTTTTACAAAAAAGAAGATTACAAGCGCCTATTACGCAAACTCCGTGCAAGTAACCCAGAAATCGAGACGAATCTCGCAACCTCCAAGAGCATAGTTATAACGAATCGTCGATTCGTCGATCGCAAGCTGAAAATCAGACAATTGGAGTGTTTGCGCCAGTTGCAAAAGGTCGACGTCGATCCAAGATATACCATTTTGGTAAAACAATTGCATAAAAATATATATACATGTAAAGATAAATGTAATATTACAAATGAATAAACTGTTTTTTAAATTATTTATTTTTTTTATTACACTAATTTCTATAATGTAAAATAATGTATAATATATACTACAACGTACACGCGAAAAAAAATGTACTATTACACAAGTTCTTCGTTTGTCGTCAGATCGATATGTTCATCGATCCTTCTTAAAATCGATTCAACGTTGTTTGCACTTCTCTCTGAAATTACATCGTAATGTACGCCGCCCAGTGTGTTTTCGTCAAATGTCGTATAGCCTTTGATGGTGGTTCTGCAAAGTGGACACGCTCTTTCACCGTGACCCGATAGTAAAGATTCGTTGCATTCCGAGCACATTATATGATTGCATACATCATACAATATAGATTCTTTATATGGTTCAAAGCACACGGGACAAGGTTCATCGAGAAACGCCCATTCGTATTTTTTCAGGTATGCCTCGCGCACGGATTCGCGACATCGTTTTCGTTTTTCTATTACCCATTGATCCAGGTTATGATCAATCTCTCGGATCTCGATCTCTGCTTGTTTTATATTTTTCTGCAATTCTGTAATTTTATTATTAAAATCGGCAATACGTTTTTCGTTTTTTTGACATAATTTCAACATTGCAAGGCGCCTACTTTTCAACGAGTCTTCAGATTCCATGAAAACGTTGGCGTTTGACAAAGACTCTGATGCTTTCTTCATATTCACAGATTTTTCTTTATGTTTGTCGATATTCATAATGTCGGAACCAATGTACGCGGTTTTTCGACTTTGTCTGGAGCTCCCGTTGTTGTATTGTTGCTCTTGTTGTTGTTTTTGATGTTGTCTTCGCAATCGTCGACTATTACGTAATGTCGATGGTAAACGACGTCGCTCCGATTCTACCGTTCGATTACGTCTGTTTCGTAAAACTCTGTCAGACGCATCATCTGAATATATCACGCAATCCATAGTGGCATCCGAATCAGCGTTATCGTCGTAAGATTCCAATACCGGCGTAAACGACGAAGACGACGACGATGACGTGGTCGGTTGTTGCCGCTCAGAGTCATCGGTATAAAACGGATACATAGTTTCCCGTATATCAAAGTACGGTAAAGAGTCTTCGGTTGCGGATGTCGTCATTTAGCGATTGTGGTTCGTAAACTAATGGTACTTTGGTCGACGGTGACGTGTCTTTTATATATCGTGTGTACAACTATTGTTCACGGTTGCTACGAACAACGCGAGATGACGCGTGACAACAAAGACTGTTACAAACGACAACGACACACATATATATATAACAACTACCTTATTATTTATAATTAAAACGTGGGTATTGTTGTACGTAAAATAAAAAACGTGCAATGTGCCATGGATAAATTTCACGTAAATGCTTGTGTTGTGATTTTTTTTATTTAAATTTTTAATCGCTGCAATAAATGACTTATTGGCGCAATGTTTCGTATACCTCGTATCGGTACTATCAACGAATCGTATTCGGGCGTCCAATTGTACGGTGAATCGTCCACCAATATGGCATACTTTATACGACAATCGACTCCTATGTAATTGTACAAATGTAGCAAATTTTTACAATTTATAGAATTTTTTCCGTAACTGTCCTTGTTGAGTATCAAATCAAAAGTAAAATTTAAACGACTCGCGTACGTGTTTACGTGTAACGAGCTACCGTGCGACCACAATACCACGAAATCGTAATGTTCCCGAGCCGAAGACAATACAATTTTGTAATTTTCCAAAATTTTACAATCGTACGGATCGTTGTCTATCAGCGTTTGATCCAAATCGAATACAACTATACTCAGATTGCGAATCGCGCATTCCGGCACATTGGCGTATCTTTGTGCCCAGCGCATAGCTTCAGCAACACCCACCGGTAATTTAGCGATGTTCGAACACTTGTACATAGCCGTGCAGCACACGTTGGGCTCGTAATCGTCGTCGAGCCATAATAGAAAACGAGGAGCCTTGTCGGCCAGATTGTACATTTTTGTGCCAAATTGCGGTACATGATACGTGGTTGACGAACAATCGTTTGTAAAAACATCGTTTTCGCAAGTCTGACCCTCGTGATAGTGTTCCAACATTAGAGTTTTTTTTAAAATCGTCGACTCGTTGTACACCACAAAAGCGCTCGCATCTCTCGCTACCATACGATCGCAAATCTGTATGATCGAAAATACGCGTCGTATGTTGGTCTCGACCAACGGATTGGCCAAGTACGAACGAAAATGTCGGTGTATGACCAACGTGGGTTTCATAGTCGTATTCCGATGGTACTATGTAGAGGGATTGAAAACGTGCACGTAGTTTTTTTCGCGAACCATAGATACTATTATAATAATCAAAATTTATTTAGCCCGATATTTATATATATTTTATGCCGTTCGTTCAAACGAACCAACGTCAAAATTACACGCTACACAGCAACAACAACAACAGTTTAACGACGACGCGTGATCCATGTCGCTTTTTACCGACTATCCGAGCGATTTCGAGATTATAGTAACTCGATATTAGATTTTAAACTTTAGAAAACTCGAGCCGCTATATATACATATACCATACCCGACGACCATTAACAAAAACATATTGAATGTATACAGCTGCGAGAAACTTGCAACTCTACGTTCTGCAAAACGAAATCGACGCTCTGCGAAAACGCCGGTCGTCGCACGCTTTTGCGAGATTTACCGTCCCCACCACAATTTGGTACCTCGTACGT
>JBPBPJ010000005.1:0-5741 GCA_050954235.1 Janthinobacterium lividum
AATATTTAAATTACTTCATATAATATAAATGCATGAGTAACTTTTGTGAAATAAACAACTTAATACCCACCCAAGACGAAACATAATTAAAAATATGAAAAATAAAATTAAGTTTGATTTAGAACACTGTGAATGAAAAAATATTTATCATTAAACTATGCGATTCATTTATAAAAAAATACTTATAAGGTTGAGCATAAAATAATATATTTGTGTTTGATACATACCAATAAATCTTAATAGATACTGTGGGCCAAGCAAATAACACCATATTTTTCTGGGTCTTAGCTCATCTTTTAACAAATAATGTATGTTTGGCCGATCGATCACTCATTGACGAAAATAAGCCAAACCCTGAAATAGACAATACAATATGATACATAACATAACTAAAAAAAATTGCTCATTTTATAATGGTAAATAATTTCAGAATTGAGTATAAGAAATCTCGTTTTTAATAATACAGTAAGGCTTATTCATTTCTAATACAATAATATACCTATCTGGTATAACAAATATAAATTTATAACTTGTGCTTCTAGCAATACAATTGTGTCAAGATTTGTTATCAATGTAAGACCAATTAAGCTTGTTATTTTTCTATCATTATAAATGATTGAATAATTTGATGTAGAATTGAAATCAATAAAAAAAGCGGGTAAGTTGATTATACTTTGCTTATACATTATGTAACTAGAGTCACTGCAGTGAATATGCTAATTTTGAATTTAACAATCATTGTATACAAAAAATGATTGAAAGTGAAGACGGTCTATCAGCTAATATTACTATTAAGTAAGTTTATGAAATTATTGAGATTAAATTACATTATTTTACTAATAGGCTTTAGAACTACAGTAGATTAGATTAATTTTTGCCAAAAATTACATATAAACATGTCATTGTGTGTATACTGTATTTGTATACAATATAATTATGTATTCTAACTCTCAAGTATCCACGGATAATACAATTTAAGTTATAATAAAATAACTATAATTGTTATTATTTAAAAGACCTAATTTGCAGTTTTTTCAATATCTATAATATTGTTATAACTAGAGCCCAGATTTCAATGCATATTTTTTTGGTTGATTTTAGACAATGCTTTCTAAATACCTAATTCATTTCATCTCACGGGTGTTTCAAAGCTACAAGTTTTATTTTGCATATTTTGAAGTTTTACATTTTAGCACTACTGGGTTATTTTGTTGATTTTTAATGCATATTTGTTCAATATAGTATATTATAAATTTAGACTATTAAAAATTATTTATTTCTTTATTTTTGGATTCAATTTTAATAAAAAACCACAACAAATTTTAAATTACGTATTTATCAATGATGATTATTTGTTTAATCATGAACTGTATGGCTATGCTATCTGCAAATATTTCACTCAATCAATTGAAGAACAAATTATTTTGTAACATTTAAAAAAAAACATATAGCCAAAAATATTCTAGATGAACCTACTTTACGAAAGTGTTATGTGGATAAATGTTTTAATGAAACTATTAATTCTATTCAAAAGTACATTGAAAATAAAATAATATGGTTTAGTATTGATGAGATTGATGACTGTTTTGTTGACAATGTAATACATGGTACATTGAAAATATCTGAGTCAGGAAAATCTTTTTAATTAAACTGCAAAGTACTGGAAAAAGCTAATAATAGCACAATTACAATATTATTTGACAGATCTATGGCTAGTGTATGGCCAAAATCAAATACACACAACAATGTTTTATTGTTTGTCAGTGATTCAGCTCCATACATGGTTAAAGCAAAATATAAAAGCTTTTTACTCAAAATAGAGTACTTCACTTGCTTTGCACATGGTCTACATAGAGTAGTTGAAGAAATGCTAGAACATTTAAATTCAATTAAGTATACTATTATAGCTAATACGTTACTAGTAATAAGATAGGTTGAATTAATTTTACCAGAAAGTAACAATTTTTATAATAGTTTATATTCATACCACAATGATTGGTTATTGCTTTTAACTTTAAGTCATTAATATTAACAGTGGGAGGGTATGTATAAGTTTGTGGTGATATAAATAGGCAATACATTATACCTACTAAATATTTAGAAAAGAGGATTGTGTATACTTAAACAAAATAATATAGATAGTTTATTAATTTTTGGTCAGCACAAACAACTATTAGGATTATATAAAAGCAACTAAAATTGTTTTCCTCCGATTCGACTTTGAATAAGATTTGTTAGTCTTAGCTGTTAAATTTGAATATTTAAATTTTTTTTAACAAAAATAATAATAAAATTTTTTTTTGATTTTGACAAATTTCTTAAAATTTAAACTTTAACATCTAATAAGGTATATAAAATATAGTGATTATGAATTTTTTAAATTTTGTGGATTGTAACAAGAACACTTTTTGATTAACCTTGTGTTATATTTTTAAGTTTTTCCCCCAAAAATAAAAAATTTTATTGTACTTAAATTGCAAAAAAACAAACCAAGTAACACAGAAATACCAAAATTATTTTTTTTTACACCAAGACGTCTAAATGCTAATATTATCTATCACAGTACGTGTACACAAACACAAAAGTCAAACGTCATAGTAAAATCGATAAATTTGTAGCTCTTTTTCATTTGTAAGTTTATGTTTGTTTATTTTTTTCTCAGTTTGAAGTATTTAAAAATAGAAATCAGTAACATATGACTCTCTACTAAAAATATGTATTAATAATTATTTTATAATACCAATTTTTTATCATTACCTTTTTCGTATTTTTTCTCGTACTTGTTTGTTAGATGACTGTGGACGGAAGCATTAAACAACTTCATTATTTTGAGACAAAACAATTTTGAATATTTACTAGAACAATAAATAATGTATAAAATATTTATTTATAACAAATTTAGATTGTTATTAAATATTTACTTTCGGTCTTCATATCCTATAAAATACAACGACTGTGTGAACAAATCTAATATATGTGCCACAAAGTTATGCTCCGGAAACTTTAGTATCTAAAACCAAGCAATCAATATTACAATGATATAGTCATGACACAAATAATCAAAATATATATTACCTTATGGAATTTCTCATTCATTTCATGATCGTAAGCCATTTTTTCTTTTAAAAAAATTGGTAGGTTTATTTTACTTAATTCGTTTACAAGAAGCTGAAATAAAAATGTAATTTAAATAAATACCTAAGACCAATTTTTAATTTTTTTTTCTACAATATTTATATTAGGTATCCTTGGACAAATAACATTATGAGCAATATCTCTAGCCATCAATGTATCAAAATCTTCTTTTAAGAGATCTTCTTCTGAGAGTTCTTCGTCATCATCAACAAAGTCTCTTACATTAGATTCTGCAGATTGTTGAAGAATTGGTTCTGCGGATTGTGGAACGGGTACTGGAGCTTGTTCTACATTTTTTTGGGGGCTGCCTAGTTTTAAGAAGATATGGCAATGACTAATATGAAATACAAAATAAATATCAAACTAAAATACATACCTCTTTTTTATTAGTACTACAGAAAGTTAAATTAACTTTTGACAAAAAAAAATACATTTGAAAATTCTATTGTGTGTATACTGTATTTGTATACATTATTATAATGTACCCTAAAATTAATACTTACGAACTTCGAATTGGCATATTGAGTCCATTATGTAATATAATATATATATATATTATGTTTTGTCGAATCGAAGTCGCAGACGGTCTAATGTGCAGATCAATTGATAATATAAACAACAGTAGACGAGGAAATACTATGGGCAAAATACGGATAGATAAAAGATGTGAAACGAGTTAGGATGGTATAGATTAAAATAACAGTGGACAACGCGATTGACTTTATCTAAGAAACGCGAACGGCATAAAAACTAAAAAGATAATCAGAATAAACCAGCGATCGTCGTTGTGACAGTCCGCAGTTACACAATATTCTAGATTTTGATTTTCGATCACTAGAAAATGGCAGTCTCGGCACGACGCACAACGACACAACAGTAGAGCGAAGAGATTATTAAGGAGCAGCGAAGAATGAGCGTTTGCCGTCACAACCACGCCCTCGTCGGTCCTTCTACTGCTGTTGGCGACACTGACAGCGCTCGAAACACGGTATATTAAGTAGGTACTTACTTACCAGTTTACGATGCTGTAGGTTTTTCTGCAAAGTTTCAATTGGAATATCTGTAAAAAAATTTCAGTGCGAATATAATAATTAATTTATGAATAACTTCCTATGATTTAATGTTAATGATTTTATATTGTGCGTTGAAGGTGAAAACATAACACTGTGTAATTTCCACTTATATCTATGTTATTGTAGCTGGAGCTCAAACAAGGGGGGGATTTAATAATTTTAATACACCACAAAATATTGTGAGGAATTAAAAATTTTCAATTTTTACCGTAAATTAATGTATTGATTACCATTTATTTGCTGTTTATTTGTATTACTACAACCGTGGTATATACATTTTGTCAAGAATTGGCCGATATTATTATCAATACTTTTTGGTAACGTTGATAAAAATTAATTAAAATACTAAATAAATAATAAACATCACTTGTATAAATACTATATTATTTAATTACCTATAAACAGGATATAACTGCGATTAAAACGTCACCAATAAAAGTTGGCTGGGGGGCATACACTCATGCCCCCCTCAGCTACACCACTGAATCCACCTTGTAGTATAGTTTGATAGACGGAGTCGCTAAGAGGTGAACTCATATGGGCACTTCGTTTACCGATTTATACTAAAGCTTTTCGTCAGGAGGAAGAGGTAACACGAGTCTTTTTTGTTTGAAATTACTAAACTCACAATTTGCGTCGATGTAAAGGTTTATTACAAAACAATGAAAAAAAAACAACAAATAATAAACGATAATAATCGTAAGGAATGCAAATATCATTTGTGCGTCACGAGTGCGTGTTTTTGCGGAGGCAATAAACGTGAAAACGAGTGGGGGGTAAAAAACGGAGGTAGCGGAACGTTGCGCGCCGTGATGCAGCGGTTTGAAAAAGAGAGTGGTGAAAACGATGATCGTCGAAAAGCCGGCGGTGTGGGCACTATAGGAGTAGGTATAATCGTCCGACATTTTGCGACAAACGATTAGCAGTTATCACTATCAAAACATATAGAATAGTATTGTTGAGAATACAGATATTTACAGATACGTTTTCGTTTTAAGCATGGCGCCAAAAATCGATATGATTTACACCCTTAAACTATTATTCAACTCTGAAATATATAGTTTTTAAACCTCACGTGAATATAACTTTGATAAAATACTAAAAAAGATGGCTGTTGTACTGCTCTAAACTGTTCTAATACACGTAGGTTTTCGTCTTATTCTATGTCGAATCTATAATTGCAGATAATATAATATAAATTTAGACAATTTAGTTAATTTTTATGGTTGTCTTGGTTACAGGTAATATTAATAAAAATAATAATGTTGACAAGGGTAACACTGGTTGGGACACATAGTATATTGTAAAACTAACGAAAAGTTACAATTGCAAACACTAAAAAAAAAAAACCCATGATATTATATTCAAATCATAGACAAAAGAAACAAAAACTTAAAACTTTTAATACAAAAGACAAGCTGTAATTGCATTACATTATAATCATTTATAACCAGTTCGATAGAATTTTACATTTTTCAATGTATGAAACATTCATTAGTGGAACTCAAAATTAAGCATTTTAGTTTATCTAGG
>JBPBPJ010000033.1:0-5687 GCA_050954235.1 Janthinobacterium lividum
GTGACGTTTACCCGTTTATCGAAGAATTCTACCATATACCGCCATGATGGTGGGCCATTGGTGTTTGCACCATATTTTATATTGTTATCCGGCCATGTGTAATAGACTTTGGTGGTTACATACATACATCTGCCCTTTTTTTTCTTCTCCAATTCTGTGTACGGGAACAATTCGTTGAACTGCGACGAGAGATCTCGACCATCGCCGAGGCTCATTTGTATACAATCAGTATCGCAATAATATACAGTACGTCCAAAAGACACGGCCATGCACGCCTCTTTAAGTAAAGTCATCCGTATAATACACGTAATGGATGCAGCCAATTCTGGTTTTTTTTCGCCTATGACGCCATAGACACTGGACGCAATGGGTTTTAACGCCAAATAAAGATCACCAATGGCTTCATATTCTAACTCTACTAGTTTTTTTATCTCGTATAAAACGTTCAGACGTTCTTGAACGTTTAACCCTTCGGGAATATTAGTATAAATAGTTCCATCTAAACGTTCTAGTATATATTTTGATTTAAAACCATATATACTACTTTTCTGCTGTGACTCGTGTGTACTGCTAATGCGAGGTTGTTGTCTATTTGAGCATTCGATTTCATTTTTTTCGTTACCACTTCCCATATTATCACAATCAGTCATCGCACCTATGTCAGAATGGCTAATGTCTTCCGATCCGATAGGTCCCATGGCGCTGTTTTCCGAATCACCACTACTGTCTTCCGATCCGATAGGTCCCAAGATGCAGTTTTCAGAATTATTGCTACCGTCTTCCGATCCGATTGATTCGATATTGTGATTTGAATTATTATTATTCACAGTAGAATCGTCGTCGCCAATATTAAAATATTTGTTTTCAGTGGATTGCGCACCTTCGTCTCTGCTTGCTTCGTTTTCATCCATTTCTAACGTTATTTCAATTTCTGTTTGTATTTCCATGTTAATTATTTCCAACGAATCTTTTAACGCGTTACGTTTACTTTTGACAAGTTCACGGTACTGACTTATTGATCTTATAATTTCAGACACAACACCGCGATATACCGTTGGAGCGAACCAAATGACAATCACTGGTAACATGCCACGTTTGGTGAGTTCGTCGTATGTAAATTTGAATTCCTTACCTGGACAATTACCGTTATAAATGTAACCATGTATTAAGATTTTTGTGGATGTCTTTGTGTTTCCGATATGCGCAACGTAATCAAAAACTCGATATTGATGTTTGTTTTTTACGAACGGGAATAGTAAACTCAAATCACGAGCAGTCATTATACTGCAGGTTTCGTCGGAAATGTTTAATTTATCCATCAACTTGGGATAAGCTATACGATAATCGTACTCTTGTATATCGGGAACATCGTATTCACCGTAACAATAGTTAACTCCGCCGGGATACTTCTGTTTCTTTCCACCTGGTAAAATGCGGCCGCCCAACAATGACTCATTATCACGTTCCGTATACATGTAATCGTCAGGCACAAGAGGAACGCAATCGTCGTATTCGTATTTTATAGGTAAAATTAAGACTTGTCTGCTTGATTTCAAAACCGTTAAGAACATACGTTTTTCCATAGCTGTTACTTCGCAACGATTCAACAATCGATATTTTACTTTGTCATAGTTGACGTTAATACTGGTCATTGATATGCGCGATGCGTGCGCATAGTCCATAACGTAGGTTAGCGTGTCTGTTTTTCTTACCAAATCGGTAACTAATATCGTGTCTCTATTGTTGTAATGTAACGTATCACGTACGGATGGCATTTTATTTTTTACCATATATTCATCGTCGTGTTTGTACAATTTTTGTGTGGCTTTCATATGATGAAACGAAAACCGAAGAGCTACGGCGTCAACGTCTACTTTTTTATCTTTTAAAATCGTAGCGCATAAGTTATTCAATGTATATTTCGACAATTTATACCGTATACGGGCCACGCAATATAAATCAATGTGTATCTGATCCAAACCTAAAGAATAACCATTGTTGTATACAAATTCGCCAACGTGTATTCCGTAAAATTGACAACGTATCAATAGATATTTAATATCATACCTTAATGAATTGTAACCAACTAAATAGTGCAATCGCCGACGTGTTTGAGATTTGTACGGGCTATTTTTCGTTATGTGGTTTTTAAACGGAAATCGTAACATTTCCATTGTTCGTTTCAATAGATCGAGTTCCGTGTTGAAAACCTCTATTATGTTCGTTTCTCCCGGGTATTCGTAATACTTGTCCAATTCAAGCATTTCGTTCTGTAGCTGTTGATTTGTTCGATTCTTGATCGGTAAATATACAAATGTATATATGGTTTTCAAATCGGCGTGGTGTATAGCAGTAGTGTACAACACATCATCAACATCCTCACCAGTCGGCACCCGATACATGTCCGTCGATACGGTCTCTATGTCAAAAGTTATCATCGGTATTTCGGGTTTCGGTAGCGTGTACGGTTGTAGGTAATGGTCAAACCATCGGTGTATGATTTTCGGTACTTCGTAGTTGTCGCGAGAAGCTGATATTCGTTTACATATAAGTTCAAACATCACTTGTTTGGTAGCGTCCCAATAATGATTCACTGCTGCATATTTATATTTAATATCGTTATCTTTTTTAAATTTACCATGTAAACCTATACTTTCTGAAAATGTAGCTGTTTCTATTTTGCATAACACGTTTACCGCGTTCAATATCGACTCCGGGTTTAGCATCGCGTCGGTTAGTATAAAATTATTAGATGAATATTTTGCGAACGGGTAAACGCGTACGTTTCCGCAATCGTACAACCCGGATACAATACGTAGCGTTGGAACATCGCCACTGAGAACAAATAAACCCGGAGTGACGTTTAACGTTAATCGTACTGTAGTGTTGGGGTCATTATACGAAACACCAACACCTATTAGTTTTATCGCATTATGAAACCACTCCACCACGTAACACCTATCATCACTGTTGCATTCTGGAAGTTCTTTTAATTTAGCGTACCTTTCTTGATCGAGTTTCTTAATAAATGCATACTTTTCACTGTCCCTACTGTACCGTTCTTCGTCTTTTTGTAGGACGTGTTGCTGCTGTTGATCCATCGTGTTGATGTTCAGCACAGTTTTTGTTCCAACGAGAGTCTTCCGGTTCCAATCTATTCACCGTGACACAATCCACGTCATACGACGGTTCTACTAGTAATCTGAAAGTCGCTACTGGTCCAGAATTACAAATCTTACGATACAAGTACGAATCAGGATTCGCCTCGGCTTGTCGTAAATATTTAGCCTCTTGTTTACCATACATGTTGAATTTACGGTAATATTTGGAATATTGAGAATTAATGACATTTGTACATTTTGGATGTTCCCGGTTTGAGGTACGATAGGATACTGCGTTAACGACCGCACCGCAAAGAACTAAGACGTTGTTAATTTTTTTTCGATTATACGCATATTAATTTCATACACAAAAAAAAAAAAAAAATCCATAGTAAATTAATCGTATACACGTTAAAAAAACATTACAAACGTATCATATATAAACATATAAATATGCATAAGCAAGTTCGGCACACAAATAACACCGGTGTTCGTTTTCAGTACATCGTAGGCACGTAGACGCGTGCAGACATGGTATACGTACCGTTTGGATGGGTCTGTGTTTGCACACTGCGCATATGGCATATTCGCTTTCAGCGTTGGCCATTTCGACGTGGACACCGATCCGCATCATTCTATAAATCGACTGTCTGCATATGGAGCACTCGTCAAACGTGATTGCACATTGTATGCATGCGGTCAAGTGACCGCATGGTCTGAACAAAACTTCTAGACGTTCCGTGTAGCAAATTTTACACAATAAATCATCGGGGACACATGACCCGGTCAGCGACGGTAGCGATACCGTCGGTCGAGTCGATTTTTCGGTCCTTAAATCGAGTTCAACAAAATCACTGGTCGGCGAATGATTTATGAATTTTTTCAATGATTGCATAGCGGTAACAGCATCGATATCCTCCCTGATTTTTGTTCCTATCACGGTTGTCAACGAGTTCATATCTATCAGACTCACTATTGATTCCACGAGATTATTACCCAGACACAGACGAAGGTATATGCAGTCCGAGTGCATTCGGACGTGTTCGATCCACAGTTCATGACTTTCTCTCAAATTCATTAATCTGGCACCGCAACAAAAACACACCAACCTATCATCGATACCGTCACCGACATATATCATTCCTGATTTACACAAGACTTCGACGTCTTTATAGATATTACCCTTACATTTTTCAAACGATTGTACGCGCGATTCGAGAGAAACGTATTTTTTCTGATTCCAGTATTTGTAACAGTACGGATCTATGACAATGCTCACAGAATTTATAAAACTCAAAACATCGGTCAATGTAACTATACCGTTAAAATGTTTTGTTAAAAACTCACACGCTGGTGATCGTAAACTATGCACCTTGTGTGGGTCATCGTTACGATTCCAATTGTCGAATGTTTCATAGCAAAAGTCACACGACAAGTGATCTAGAAAACCGGTGTAGTAATATCCAGCCTTGGCCATAGTTTCAGGTGAGAAAAATGACAACGGCCAGTTCGAAAACGTTTTCAAACGATTCTGATAGTACATGGTGTTATCGTGGTTGAACGTGAAATTTGAATCTTTTTTCACCGGTTGTGTAACGGCCATGATTGTTGGCAACGGTCTAGAGATACAGCAGGTTGTTTCGTGATCATAAATATCACGGTCCGCCATGATTTACAACACACAGTTATCATAAACTTTGACATCTGCTAGAAATACAGAACGGCTGTACATTTTTTAAACATTTTTCTTATTGCCTCAAAAAAACTAAACGACGAAAATATAATATGTAATATAACAATATAATATATTTAAATATAATATAATCAAATGCACGTTATCGTGAAACCTCGTATATCTCCGTGCGTAAGCATATGGAAATCATTGAAACAAAAATGTACGGAGTGATGTATGTCAGTCAATGCATAAATGTATGCACCTATGTATTACAATACTATATTATAATATGCCATCACGATGACAATGGATGACGTGTGCTCACGTGTACGATTATTATTACCTACACAACTACATGTGTAATACCTCCGATGTGCATTTCGATGTTCGTATAATATGTACACATATTGAAAATGTGATTAGGACGTTGTGGCTTTGTGTTTCATAGAACACGGCACAATATACGATAACTGAACGAACAATATTTTACACAATAATATCAATGATATCGTAATAAATCCGAAAATATTACCGAAGTCACAGACTGTTACGAAAATTCGAATAAACTCATCCGCACTTCGTCCGTACTCGTCCGACTTCGTCAACAGTATGGAGGTTTTACAATTATTTTTTCTTATCATCGTATTTTCTCATCATAATTCACCGAGCCTCGGACGACAAGAACAATGTTTTGAGCTGTGGGGCGACGTCTAGACTCAAAGGGTTTTTACATTTTTGGCAAAAATGCCACACACGGCAATAATTAAAAAAAAAAAAAAACACAAAACACAAAAAAAAACACAAAAAAAAACACTGGTGTAGTCTCGAGTTAGAATTTGGAAAAAAATAGTTCCGAGTGTGTGTGTGTGTATGTGTGTGTGTGTGTGTGTGTGTGTGTGTGTGTGTGTGTG
>JBPBPJ010000014.1:0-5621 GCA_050954235.1 Janthinobacterium lividum
TCCAAGAAAAGTTCCCTCCTTGACGAACCACCGACATTTGCCAATGTTCAAAACCAATCCGTAAGCTTGCAGCCTCTGTAGGGTTTTGTGGACTCTCGAAATCAACTCTTCAATAGTGTCAGCCCAGATGGCAATGTCGTCGAGAAGCCCAGCGACGAAATCCCTGAATGGTTCCAGGACTTCTTCCATGAATGCTTGAAATGTCGCTGGAGCGTTCGTCAGACCGAATGGCATCACTAGCCACTCATAAATGCCGAAAGGGGTGACAATCGCTGTTTTCTCACGGTCCAATGGGTGTACTCCGATGTGCCAAAAACCGTCTAGTAAATCAAGAAAAACATAAAACTTGTGGCCAGCAGCTCTTTCAATCTCGTAATCTGCGTTCGGTAGGGGTTGAGCGTGTTTCTTAGTTACAGAATTCAACCTCCTATAGTCGCAGCAGAAGCGCCAAACAGGTTCCCATTCGCCAGTCTCATTGTTGAAGACTTTCTTGGGGCTACCATCTACACTTCTCTTTGGTATTAATAGAGCTGGCGTGGCCCACGGACTTTTCGATTTCACAATCACTTTCCCTTCATTTGACTTGATGAACGCTCTCATGACAGCTTCCTGAGATGGTGAATACCGTCTGGGTGGTTGCTTAATTGGCTCGGCATCACCTGTGTCAATGCGATGCATGACGGTAGCTTTGTCAGAAGTGCGTCGAAGGGAGTGATCGAAAACACCGGGGAATTTCTTGTTCCACTCCTCGATAATTGGGATGAATTCCGTAGCGACGGAATTCAGCTTGCCACGAAGTTCCTCGGTTCCCAAGAACGCTGTCTCGACCCAATATGAAGGCGATTTTGGTGTCGCTGGAAACAGAACTGGACGACCAGGAAAGCCGTGCAACTCTAGTCCTCCGGTAGAAAGAAAGTTGATGGAAAAATTATGAAAAACTGAACGACCCAACACCATATCGCCCGGAAAAGTTCCATCCGTAACAACTCCTGCTGAAATGCTAAAGGGAACACTCCATCCATCTTTTGCTTTAAAACAAGCAGTGACTAAAACGTCCTTGGTGATACTAGGACCACTATCACCCCCGACGCCAGTGAGTACTGTAGGTCTTTGGGAGCGATATGGCTCTAATTTCTTAGCGAGAGACTCTGAGACGTAGCAGGATCCACACCCATAATCAAAGAAAACAGTAAAGGTAAAGAAAGATTTGAATAAACGAGCGTTGTACACTTCGTGTGACTGCATGGCTCCTTCCCGCAGAGGTTGTACAGGGGCAGGACCATTCTTGTCACGTCCACTCACGGCCACAAAGTGAGCGGACTCCGACCCTCATTCTCCACGTCTGTCTTCTTCGTTACCCGTGTAAAGTTGCAGCTGCCCATGCCCATGCACGAAATCATCGTCCCAGTCCTCTCCAGGAACGACAACTTCAGGCGTTTCGTCATCGTAGGCGGCGTCGGCGAGGGACCCAGTAGCGTAAACGGCGTTCTGACGCCCTTTCATTGCTGGTTTCCCAGAGTCAGAGCGTCTAAATCCGATTCGTCGATCCGTTTCGGGCTGAGGAGAGCCTTTTTCTCTGCCTGCAATTCTCCGAAACTGGTTCCCCAAGGTACGGCTTCCATCCTCGTTGTAAAGCATGCCCCTGAGGGTCACACGCTGACCAGACGGGCCGGATGTGGTGTTACGCTGACCAGACGGGATGGATGAAGAATTTCCGGTTCGCCGCAGTGGAGGATGACGACCGTTATTGCAGTCTGATGCGTACCCAGGACGACCGCATCTATAGCACTTTGGGTCGCCTGTTGCGTATGACGACTCTCTCTCGATCTCCCCATCCCTCTCGTCTCCAGGATGAACCGCATCGAGTAGAGTCGACAACTTCGTCTGGGTATTCATCGCATTTGGCTGCACGATTGTCGCCCTGCCTGGGGCAGACGGAGTAGCCGAAGAAATCTCCATCTCGTAATATGGAGCCGCTTGACCTTGTAAGGTAATTCTTGTGGATGGTTTGCCATAGATGTGATCTTCAATAGCAAACTTTGCGATGCTTGATGAAACTACAATCGCTTGTTCCACAAGCTGCGCCGTCGTGAGATGGGCCTGTTTGTCCTTCACCTCCAACCAAACTCGGGGCATGGAGTTTCGCAAAAGATCGACAAGTATCTGCCGAATCGCCGGAGCCTGCTGGCTGTCGACAGGCAGATCGTAAAAAGAGTCGCGGATCCGCCAGGCAAAGTTGGCGTAATGCTCGTTTTGAGCCGGCGTCAATCTGGCAAAATTGGAAACGGTTCCGCGAAGGCTGCCGTGCTCCTCCATGGTCGTGAAGATAGCCTCTAGGGCTTCAGTCCACGATACGTCATGGTTGTCAATAAGTCTGGCGACTGCCCTGAAATCGCCATCGAGGAGAGGAGACAGCTTGGAGGGCCAAAGGATGTAGGTGAGCCCGGATTGTAGCAGTCCGCGCTGAATCTTTCTGAGCTTTTCAAAAATAGCAGCGTCATCTGCTCGAGAAATTGCCCAATCCTTCTCGATTATAACCCGAATCCTATAACTGTCAGGAGGGATTCTGTCTGTGACAATACCCAACCTATTGACATCCCTAGCCAGCTTCACCTCTGGCCAGATGTTCCGAGTATATTGCTCGGAAGCATCTGTGGTTGTCGACTTTGGTTCCGCTGGAACAGGCGCCAGATGCACATTCAATTTGCCATCCAGCAACCGTTTTTGACTGTTGTCCTTAGCAGAACTTATTGTGCGACTTCCCGCTGGACCGGAAGGTCCAACTGGGCCAGGTGGACCCGTCGGGCCAGGTGGACCTGCGGGTCCAGGCGGACCTGGCTTTCCAGTAGAAGAACGGACTATAACATCTAGACGGTCCAAAAGTTCGGCCATTTGCTCTGACATTTGGTCCTGACGGGCCGCCATTTGTTCTGACATTTGCTCTTGACGGGCTTCCAGGCGGGCCAGCGATGCGTCCATACGTTGCAACACTGGCTCGATCTCGTTCCGGAGCCCAACAACGGTGGAGCCGGTCAATGTGATGGTGGGGGTGGATTCGGATGTCATTGTGTAAGATCAAGAAGGGATGAAAAGATGTGGGATGATGAAATGAGAATCGTGAGAGAAATACTTGAGGGTTGAATATGTGAACTTATTAACTAAAGGGGGTTTCCCTCACAAAAATAATTATTTTTGTGGCTTCCACAACTCTATAGCACCACTGCAGACTTGCTCTACGAGTGCTTTTCAGAGTATTCTTGGAAGTAGTTTGTTGGTTCCTTCTAGCCAGAACGAGATGACTGCTATGTACACTTTGAAACCAGATCGCATCATGTCATGTGATATCCCGACCTTCCGACCTTCCGCCAGTCCCCGTCAGTATCCACAACTAGCCTCCTCCGCCAGATGATCAGTCCTCTGATCATGTTGAAAAAGAATTGAAAAAGACAAAAAAATACCCATTAGCTCATACAAGACCAGCTGCTTCTGCAATCCTCTTTCGGTCCTGTTCCAGTAGCGTCTTGGAAGCGTACCAAAGGCTCTGAACAGGATGACCATCCGAAACGTAAGCTGGGAATAAATGAGTGCCGTTGTAACGGTGCCTCATACCGATCCCTCCTGGAGAAGCAATACTATAAGTATTATTGTCGTGACATGCAGTAATTGCCCATGGTCCATCATAGAACGGCTCTGATTTGTCGTTGCGTTGCCGTACTCGTAGGACCCAATCTCCTTTCGCATATGTGCGCAACAGACCTTTCTTTTCCTGCAGGTAGGCTCTTGTACTGTCCCGTACCGCTTTGGCTGATGTGACATAATTTCGAGCGATTGGAGCTGCATGCGTTTTGGCCAGTTCTTGAGCCCAAATGATCTCTTCCTCTGGAGCTGGATCTCGCTCATAGGACTCAAAAACTGGTTGCTCATTCGGAGGGTTTATTCCATACATCAGGAAATAAGGAGAGTATCCTGATGGTGCTTTTAAACGATTGTAAAGGGATAGTGCCTTGGTCAAGTAGTCTTGCAGGGACTCGCCGGGTTGATCCATCATAAGTTTCACAAGAATGGCCTTGATTTTACCATTAGCTTGTTCAATCTTACCATTTGCACGGGGTCTATGAGGCGTGACGGGGTGGATATCGGTTCCTCGTTTCCTATGCCACTCTTTCGCTTGGGCGCTTTGAAATGCTCCTGCATTATCACTGATATACTCCCTAGGAGCGCCGAACTGATCAATGATTCGAGAACAAGTAGCCACAGTGTCTAGGAAACTGACTCCACGAGTCCAGTCACTCACGAGCCAGCCTGTTGAATATTCGATGGCGTTCAACAGGTGCATGTTACCGATAGGCCCCGTGAAATCAATCGCCCACCGAGTCAATGCTGGTACAGGTGGTATGGGCCTCAAGTCTGGGGGAATGTTTCTTGGCGGTGTCATTAATTGACATGACTGACACGTTCTAGTCGCTTCATGAGCTATCAGCACTAGTTCTGGGTGCCAATACACTTCAGACAATTTCCTCAGAGTAAGCCCAACAGAAGCGTGTCCCAACCTTTCATGAAGCTTGCGGGCCTCATGCGACAAGTCCTCGTAATCTGGGATTTTTAACATTGTGAACGATGGTAGAGCTTCGTTTTCGAGTAACGATGTAGCTTGGTGCAATCGGTAGAGACTGTCTTCATGAACTGAAAAATTTTTACGAACCCAGGACTCTTCTAGTCTCCCAGGAAGTTCAGTTCCCAATTGTAAAAACTCGAAAATCGCTTGCAAATCAACGCGGTTTAGCATGTTTACTTGGTCAACACGGGGAACGCCTTCCTCATCCTGGACTTCTTCGACTTCGTCAACTGGGTATGCTGGACGTGACAAGTAATCGGCAAGAGAGTTTGTCGATCCCTTCCGGAACGTGAGTCGGACAGAAAAATGCTCTATGGTGTCGATGAATCTGAGAATTCGAGCTGGCTGTTCAGACTTCGTTCGGAGGAGCTTCAACGACTCGTGATCCGTCAGTACTGTCACTTCGGCGCCCTCAACCCAGTATCTCCAGTGCTGCAGAGCCATCACGACAGCCAAAAGTTCTCTTTCTTGAGCGCTGTAGCGCTGTTGAGTTGGCGTAAATCGCTTGGAAAAATAGGCCACTGGATGAAGTACTTGTTGTCCTTTTCCAGACAGGTGGGGTTGAAAAAGCGCGGCACCCGCATCGGTTTGGGAAGCATCCGTTTCGAGAATCACTGGAAGGCTGTATTTGAAAGTCTGCACTACTGGAGCTTCTGTAATAGCATCACGAATATCCTTCCAGCAGTGCAACTGATTTTCGGTCAGAGTAAGAGGGGTGTTCTTCTGACCTGACATCAGCTCGTACAGAGAACCAGCCTTCGAGGAATAGTGCTCCACCAGTCTTCGCAAATAGCTCGCCGCACTCAAGAAACTTCTCACTTCCGTGTTTGTTTTGGGAGCGGGACGATCCCGGATAGCAGCGACCTTCGCAGGATCTGCCCTGATTCCTTCTTCAGAGATCTTGAAGCCAAGGAAAGTCCCCTCCTTCACAAACCACCGACATTTGGACACGTTCAGCACCAATCCATAAGCCTCCAGCCTCTGTAGGATTCTGTAGACCCGAGAA
>JBPBPJ010000092.1:0-5618 GCA_050954235.1 Janthinobacterium lividum
TCAACTGGATTCCGGCGAAGGTGAATTAAAAATGTATATAGATCGAGACAAGACTGCGGAATTAAATGTATTTTTTACAAAAGATACTGATATGCTGTCCATACTTTACGGACACCAAGCACAATATAAAGATTCGAAACACAACCGTATACCGTTCAGAGATGATATGATCAAAAACACGGAAGAAGTCGATGATCAGGTTCCGTTCATGTTTAAAGACTCTAGGAAGTTCGATCAAAATATTGACGATTACAATAATGCGTATACTTCCGACACCATCGTTCGAGACTCGTGTGTCTGGGCTGTATGCGATAGTTCGAATAAACCTATAAAAATGATTGGATTCGATGGAGTAGCTGAACGTATGGGGTTTTCTAAATTAGTGTTTAGTACATTTTGTACCATGGTCGGCACGGATTTCACGAATCCAATAATAACTAAAAGTATGATCACTGGATTTTTCACATCGATTGACAACGACGAATTAAAACGTGTCAACGAGTGTACAATAAACACTACAAACGGTGGAAACAATAACGTCGACGGTGACGTTAAAATTACAGATTCGACAGTTCAGCGTATCGATTGCGGAGGAGGAGGAGGAGGAGGAGGAGGAGAAGAAGAGATAAAACGAGTTTTTGAAATTGTAATATTAATCATTTTAGCTGGTTTGCGTGCCGGCGGGACTATTAAAAGAGCTAGGCCGAGTATAGTTGAAAAATGTACCACCATAAAAGATATTAAAACATTGCAAACTGAGTTTTTTACGATCCTCAAAATATATCACACGTACGTGTGCACTGGTATTATGTTATCTGGGAATATCCCGAGAATCAATGATCCACAAGCATACGTCCGCACAATATTGCACATTTGTCGTGATGGCAGTTCGGCTAATTATGGAAATCCTTTAATCACGCCGTTGATGCACGAGTGGTCACGAAAGACGAATTTACAGTCGTGTTTGAAAAATTTAGAATTATACAAAAATCACTACGAATCCGGGACTATGGTCGAGATCTCGCCGAAACGAACAACTGTGAAACGAAAATTATTTACAGACAACGATGAATACTATGGTGGTACAGCTATGGATTTTCGCGCAAACGATTCTAGTTCCATAGAACATATTCCTTTTATGCGGGATTATGGAATAGATGTCCAAAAATTTGTAGAAGAAAAACACATGGATCCTTCGGTAATGATACTATTAATTTCATTTTCTAAAAAAAAAAAAAAAAAAAATGTTTTTCTAAAAATATTCGTTTTACAGCTTATAGACAATTTAAACGAACTGCAACCTGTACATTTTATGGCTGCAGACGTTTCAGATCCTTGGGAATGTAAACTCGATGCGAGCAAAATGACACCATCAACGATGGACGGATACACCAACATTACGGACACAACGACAAATTCCATAAAATATAATAGTTATTGTAATTTTGATGACGATAATGATAGTGACGGTGATTTCATTTAATAAAAAATATTATTCTTTGCTTAATTTATTGTGTATCCGTTGCACAGTGGTTTATGATAAATGAAAATCCTAAACATACAACGCATCGACACATATTGTTATGTCGTTGTTGTGGTTGTTGCATACACCACACGGTGCCGCACGTGTTTTCACGTGTTGCAAACAACCATAATACAACGAATACTATAATATTGCTATTATAGTGGTTGTATTCAATTCCGATAAAACTTGAACATTATGGACAAATCAAAACACAAAAGCGGAGAGTTGTGTTCAGTAGACGTACTATGCGGTACCGGTTACGGTACACCGCACGTGTACACCGCCGAAAGCATTAAGTCCAGCAGAATACCAAGACAAACGAACGATGATACCGAATCAATTACCGATGTGGCGTTTGAGGCTCTCAATTCAATAGATGGTGGTAAATTAAACATCATAAAAGAAACGTTGAACAAAATGGAATGTGACATTGATCGAGACATGATAGATGAAAAATTAAAAGAAAAAAAAATAACGGCTCGGTATACGTTTTTGGGTTATTTCAAAAACACTATTCTCATAACGAAATATTTAATTATAACGCTTATGACCATCGTTACAATGGCCACGCTGTCGGTTGGAACGACTCAATTGAAACTGATGTTTTCCAATCCTGTCGTAAAATCAACCGATGGTTTAGCTGCGGTTTATCCAACGATGAATACAATTAATAACGTCTCCCACCACCGGGACAACGAATCTTTACACATGCATATACCGCTATACGCATTACCGAATAATACTTGGACCAACAATGGAACTTTGTTGAATAATCAAACGGATGATATGAATTTTAAATCGATTAATATTATCAAAAACAATACACGTTTATTAAATAAATTTCAACCACACGAACTCGTGCATCATGATCCCGAAGCAGTATACCGTCTTAACGAAATACTTGCCACGAGCGCATTGTCATTAGTAAATGATTCTTTAAAAATGCACGATTATAAGACAATCGTATCGAGAATTTCTAACGCCACTGCATTCAAATACGATCCGTTGCCAAAAGTTGAATTGGAAACAAGTGTAAAAGATGATTTTAAAAATACTTTCAACGCATTAAGTGATTTTTACGATCTTACGATTATATATCTAAATACCACTCTGATGCGTATATCACAATTATATTCAACAACTGTTGTTGTTTTCTCGGTGAAACCATCTTTCAAAAGTACAATAACAAACAAATTGCAATTTCACGAATTATTCTACGGGCCTCTATCACTTAGAATTTCGTACACTAACCAAACGGTCATTAATAATCGTGAATTATATTATGATATCGTAATACATATCGATAGAAAAAAAGGAAACGACCATAACGCTAGGGTCGATTATATTTACACGCAAAGTTAATTATACCGTAAAAATATTTGCTGTCGATACACACGATTTTCCAATCGGAAAGGCAACACCACCACCACCACCACCACCACCACCACCACCAGTGGAACATGGGTAACGTCAATGATTATGAGAAAATAAATAAATACGATAACACGGATTGTTTACTTTTTTTAAAAAGAAATACGACAGTTTTATTACAAAAAAAAAAAAAAAAAACACAATTATACAAAAAAAAAATAAACGAACAAACAAGTTTTGCCCAACAGTTTTTTTACAACATAATAAATAAAAATGTTGCCGAATTCAGCGCACAACGTAGTGTTTGCTGAGCTTTGGCCCTCATTCGACGCACGGTGCCAAAATCAGTAGGTTGGAGGGGGTACCACGGCACCGCGCTAAGCAGAGCCGAGACATCGTTTATTTTTTTTTTTCTTAATCAATAATAGTAAAAAAAAAAAAATACATATTATCATAATATTTTATGGTATAATACACAACAGAATTATAAAACAAAAATATGCGTTATTCGATATTTGATAAGTTATAAAATAAATCTTTATACGGACTCGTGTTTGTTCGTACATTACACGGTTTTGGTAACAATTTAGAACTGACTTCGATCATATTTGACCGGATCCCGATATCCGAAGATAGATTGATTGATTGCATAGCACGAACGCCTTCGTTCACATAGACGTTATTTTGTTGTGCGAGTTTTGACAAAAGAATTTTCGGCCTCTCCGCGGTGTATGCGATCAGCGGACCATGCGTCTCCCCCGGCATGTTTGATAAGTTTGTACTGGATAAAAATAGGCAACATTCACTCGTGTATATCGTTACAATTTTAAAATCATCATATGACCTTGGATTAAATACATTTTGATTAGTGGCATAACAGTACATGAATTTGATAAAGTTGCTGACAAACAATAATACGTTATACCGTAAATATTGAAGGTCTGAGAGAAAAATTAAACTATATTTCAAATTATCACTATACGCGGCCAACAATCCTTTAGTGTTGATGTCGTCACTGCGTTTGTTGGTTTTGGATATATACGATTCATAAACGTTATCGGCCAATTCAAATACACATGTTTTGTGATAAATAATAACTATAAAATTTATATTGTTACTTTTTTGAAAATTTAAATTATCCATAGACGCTGTATTATTTACACAAACAAAACTACCGCTTCCGTTATTTTTAAACGTATAAATCTTAGAAGATTCGTAAAAGTCGTCAACGTCATACTCGATATTATCACCTCTGTAAAATTTATAGGAACCGTTCAAATTTAACGTCTGTTTTTTATCTATTGCTATAATTTTATACGCTTCTACCGCTAAATCTTCCTTTATTTTCAAAATATTCACAAATCTACGATACTCGACGATAAAAAATGGTTCCATATTTACACTTCTGTTGGAATCCGATAAATCATACCTGAAACATTTTTAACGCAAAGCATTTATATAAATTGAAATTGATAAAAAATTTAAATTTAACAATATTAATTGCCCACCATCGCAACCATACATAATCTTTATCTGTAAATAGATGATTCGGTTTTATATTCGGGATCTTGCGACCCATACATTCTCGAGTGTTGGTTTGTTGGTAATGTTTAACGTCCAACGATTGTTGAATTTTTGACGCGGTCTTGAACGACACCAAATCTACACCTAAAGATCTCGGTTCTATGTCCATGAAGGCGGACTGACAGTTCAACAGTTTTTCGAATGCGTTTCTACAACTCGAAGGGTGGTATTTGAATATGTCCACACAGCGTTTCAAAGTCATGTGTGTACATCCCAATAAAAAACTGGCCAGAGCTCGAGCCTGAGGTCGCACCGTAACGTCTCCATGGTAGGTATCAATTATGCGCGATTCTAAGAATTCTATGGATTCTACCATATTCAAACCGGTAACGCAGAGCGGTAACTGTTCCATAGTGTAAAAAAACTTCGAAACTTCCAATCGTTACAAATCTCGGATCGTAATGAACGTGAAACAATTGTTCTTCTCCTACAACATGTACGATTAAACTAAAAAGATACGTCAGATACGCAGAAGAGTGAGAAGAGTGTATTAAAAAATCTGAGACTATAATAAAACCTTCCATGTCATCAATGCAATAACATAATGCGTACTGACAAAATTAACAATCATCTCGTTGATTTATAGTGTCTTTTTTACAGATACTCTGTCTAGAAAATCTTCACTAATCGTTAGAAATTCATTGTGGTTGGTATTTTTTTTAAACGCCATCGGTAAAATATTTTGTACTGGTTTAACAGCAACACCGCCGTTGTATTTACTACGCGAAACTAGCGATAGCGATAAACTTGACACACTCGATCCAAAACGAGTTGCAGGCACTGTCGAAGCGATAAAGTGGTTATCGTTTAAATTATTATTTTTATTTCCGATACCTTCCGATGCGTAATTATAATTATCGTCGTCGTCGTCGTCGTCGTCGTCGTCGTCATCATTGTCATCGTCGTCATCATTATCATAATCATCGTGTTGAAAGTCCTTTTTATCAGTCACTAAACGATCACCATTACGAGCAACACGATATCGTTTGTCTTCTGAATCATAATTTTCGTAATCATCGTCATTATTGTATATATTACCGTTAACAAACTTATCTACACACTGTGAAGCTGATTCCGAAGGTGTTATACTATGACCACTATGGTTGCTAACTACCGATATATTATCATCATCATCACA
>JBPBPJ010000089.1:0-5516 GCA_050954235.1 Janthinobacterium lividum
GCTAACCCGAGCTCATAACCTTTTAACTTATCAAGCTATAGTTGTACGAGGAAGCATACGGTGAGCAGAGGGCGTGTTTGTAACTCTTCGATTGATTTGGGTGAGGAGCATGTTTCCATGCTCCCGAGATCGTTGTGTGCAACGGATCTCGCTTAGCTATATCACGTGTACGTGTCGGTGCTCTCCGCCCCCGCTTCCAAGCACACGACAACACTCATATTCTAACACTCCCACTTTGTCTGGGCTTGGGGAGCGCTCCCCCATGCTCAAAGCCCTCGCTGATCTCCTCAATAGCTACTCCCACTGTTTTACAACTCCCACTAGTTCCCAGCTCCACTGTTTCCGTTTGGATGATCCTGTGAGAGCTGCTGTTCGTGCTCAGCCTTTGACTCTCTCACTCTACTCCCCCGATCATGCAAACGGCCGGAACAATTCTCCTCCATCTAGAAAAAAAAACATAAAACAAAGGACAGTAAAACAAAAGCTGACCCTATTAAATAGGGAACCGAGATCGAAAAGGAACGCGAAATAACAGGAAAGTACACTACGACCGCCAGAAAGATTATGCCATACTCGCCCCGATCCCTGTAAAGACCATTCCAATCATTTTAGCCCATTCCTTGAATTGTCCTTTCGGTAGAGGCTTGGTCAAGCCATCAGCAACCATGTCCTTCGTCGGCACGTACTTGACGTCAATCCGCTTGCGCCATGCGAGATCGCGGATAAAGTGATAGGAGATATCGATATGCTTGGAGCGCTCAGTCAGGTGAGGATTCTTGGTGAGTGCGATCGCGCCCTGGTTGTCCCCACGAGTATCAACTGTCTGATGGTTTTCCGCGACATAAGAACCGACGCCCATATCCCTTAAGATTTGAGCAAGCCATTGTCCTTGCTTGGACGCCGCTGCCATAGCAACATATTCAGCCTCAGTTGTAGATGTAGAGACTGCAGGCTGTTTCTTGCTCCCCCAGAATACTGGACCACCACCAAGCATGCCAACTAACGCGCTGATGCTCTTCCGGTCGGTCCTGTCACTCGCGTAATCGGCATCAGAGTAGACCGCGAAATCGCCCTTAGGTCCAAAAGCAATCCGGTATCGAACGGTCTGCCGAAGATAGCGCAAGAGGTGCTTCAAGGCCGACATATGGTGCTCACTCGGATCCTGCATGTATTGACTAAGCCTGCCGAGTGCGAAGGCTATGTCCGGTCGCGTATATACCATACAGTACATCACTGATCCCACGATCTCGCGATATACAGTCGCGTCGACTCGTACATCATCTGCACCAGATGGTCGCAAGCACTCGTAGCCGTTCAGAGGGATCTCCGATTTGCTGTGCACGGCCTTCGAAAAGCCGAACTTGTTTAGGAAGCTGTCGATATACTGTTCCTGGTCCATCTCGAGCTTGCGAGCCGGACGATCACGAGTAATCCTCACTCCAAGGATCTTGTTGATCTCCCCTAATGGCTTGGTCTTGAACCGCGCACCAAATACCTCGTAAAACCAGTCAAGTGCTTGCCTACCCACGATCCCCTGGGGAGCGGCTGCGGCGATATCGTCGACGTACACGAGAAGCTTGATTTGCTTATCCTCATGCGTGAACAAACATGGGTCGGACTTGCTCTGGGTGAATCCCATGCTTAGCAGGAAGTCTCGCATCAGTATATTCCAGTCACGAGCTGCTTGCTTGAGCCCGTAGAGACTTTTCTCGAGCTTCAGCGCGTAACCTGCTTTAGTGCGTTCTAATCCTTTCGGGAAGTCCATCCAGATCTCCTCTTTGAGCTCCGACTCTGTAAATGCGTTCTTTACATCAAACGCCCTGCACTCGAGGTCCTCACATGCAACAATGGCGAAGAACGCCCTGAGCGTAGCCATGCGTACTGTAGGAGCAAAGGTCTCGGTGAAGTCGATTCCGTACTGTTGAGTAAATCCACGCGCGACGAGCCTAGCTTTGAACCTTTCGAGAGTGCCATCCGGGTTGAATTTGAGTGTGAACACCCATTTGGTGGTTATCAAGTTAGCGTCCGGTGGAAGCTGGCACTCCTTCCAGGTGTTATTAGCGATCAGGGCCCGGATTTCCTCCTCGATTGCCCGACGCCATTGATCCCCATATACTGGGTGGCTCACAGCCTCTTGATAAGTCTTGGGGATCGGGATGTCATGCTTCGCAGCTAGGGTATACATCGCGATCTCTTCATCCTCACTCATTGTCTCCGGATCATTTAGCCAATCTATCAGAGCGATCATTGCTGCAGCTGTCTTCAGGCGCTTCTCGTCTGCTCCGCGAATCCGTCCATCGGCAGATCTTTTCGACGGTAAGTTTAATCGATCAGGATACGGCTGAGGCCTACGATCATTTCCATCGATATCCCTTTTCCCGAGCGTTTGAGGGACATCATCGTAGAATTTGCCATTAATCGGTTGGATCTCAAAAACCTCGCCAGAAGTAGATTGGGCAGGCTTATCTTGCTGTACAGGCTGATCGCTTAGTGCCGAGGAGGTGGTAGCCAATGAGCTCGTCATATCTAGTGCGGTAGACGCCTTCGCCTTTCCAACATTAAGCTTGCTCGCCGATCTCAGGATGCGACTACTTGGCACAGGTGCTCCTTTGCTAAGCAATACCGGTGGTTCTGGGAAATCAGGGTCCGCCAGGTCGTTTTTCAGCGTGGTATCAACAGTGATCGTATCACTTTCAGGGTCTGCAAGGTCGTTCTTCGGCGTGGTATCGACAGTAATCGTATCACCTTCAGGGTCTGCGAGGTCGCTCTTCGGTGTGGTGTCGACAGTAATTGCATTACCTTCGGAGTCTTCTCTCTGCTTCCGGAAGGCGGGTGATTCGAAAACGATCTTCTTAGTACGAATATTGTCAGCGTCATCGCCCTGATCTCCTAGAGGCTGCTCTCCAGCGGTACCTGATCCTGATATTATTGTCGGTGCTGCTCCTGATCCAGATACAGCTGTCGGCAGGTTCCTGATGCCCTCGTCCCTGATCGTATCGACAGTTGGTTCTAACCATACATGATTCCCATTCTTACGCCATCCAACCTTTCGGCCCCTTCGGTTTCGAATAACGTGATCATTAAACGTGCCTTCACTCTTCTGGAACTGTCCGTCAGAGGTCTTAACCCATAACTGATAGTCCGCGATGGAGCTTCCTGGGAGATCTTCAAAGAACTTAACATTGCTCGATACGATCGTTTCATGTCTGACAGGAACATAGACTCTGTGATGGGCCGTCGTGTGCTCGTCGTACCCCATCATGATCCCCTCATACCCCGGTGGCATAAACTTGTCCGATCTCCCGGGCAACGCCTTCGGTGACACGTGGCAGATCACTTTACAACCCCATGTTTTGATATGGCCATGCACCTTCGGCACGCGGCCAGTCCAAGCTTCGAATGGTGATATCTGGTACTCGACCTTTGTGACTTTCTTTGTTTCGTCATCAAGAACTTCTTCGGTGACCATGGGACCTCTCCTCATACAAGCTCGGACGTAGGCCTGCGCGGGTCCTGCCTCACACCAGAATTCAACTGGAAGCTCTGCATCATCGATCGCAGCTCTGATATAGTTCTCAGTAGTCTGGATTGACCTCTCAGACGGCCCATTCTGTGCTGAGGTGTATGGTTCCGTGAACTGGGCCGCTACTCCATCTTCCGCTTCCCATTGCTCGAGCAGCTTTTTGAGCTCTGGAGCGTTATCCGTGCGGGCGGCGAGCAATTTGAACCCTGTCTGGCGCTCAGCAACAAGTCGCCATTTCCGCAATTCTGATAGAGCTTCTTCACGCTTAGTGATCGGAAGTGTCCATGATCGTCGGGACCAGTTATCAACAATCTCAATAAAGTACCGATATCCACGGTATGACGCTGGAAACGGCCCGGCGATGTCGATGCTTATAAGCGCTAGCGGCTCCTGTTTATGCTTTGCCAGTGTCTTGGACTGCCTCTTCCTGATCTTTTGTCTAGCACATGTCTCGCATTGCGGGATCTTTTCTGGAATCACGATCCTCTTGATATTGCTGACCGTATGCAGGACTGAGATCGCCTGCGGATGTGCGTGACAAAACCTCCGATGGTAGTAGACGTACCTGGCGAGTTCTCTCTTCGTTCTGCGCTCCTTCAGAGTCCATTGCGCCTGGTCTTTGGTCTTAGGGGCTGATCGTCCTTGCTGAATATCTTTGCGGCGAACATTCCTAGTAACCTTGTTTCTCTCGCGCTTTGTGATCAGTGGGTGGTCACTCGAGTCTTCCCGTTCCACTTCTGCAAGTTCAGCATCGTCGTCGTCTTCTTCTGAAGAAATATTTTCGATATCCGACAGGGCTTCGAACGGGTTATGGTCGTTCAGTGACTTAGGGTGATCCTGCGTTATCATTGCGTGCTTTCGAGTCTTCTTTCGCGATTCGCTCCAACTATCTCCAATCATGAACGGCGCCTTGTCAGGATCAAAGATTACCTGGTCAGGCTTCTGTTCCCATGAGATTGTCTTCCGAGGCCGGTTCAAGTTATGACTTCGTATAATCGATGCTTGCGCCAAGAATGCTTCAAACGCATCTATCTCCCCCTTTGGTGCAAGTCTCGATCGCAGGTCCCGAGTCTTGTATGATCGCATTATACTCCCATCTGCAGCTGACGAAAGGGCAGAAACGATGTACAGCGGGGTAAGATCACAGATACTCGCTTCAATCATTGGAACGCGATCACGGCGGCGGAACATAGTCATGCGCGTTTCGGTAACACTCCCTTCCAGTCCATTCCCACAGAGCTTCTTGACAGAGATCAGTGTACATCCCAGATTAGGTACGAAAAGCGCGTCCTCCAGCCAAATTTTCCTATCCCCGACCACCAACGCCATAACACCGATACTCTCTGACCAGATTTCTCCCCCCCCGACCATGATCCTTCGCCGACATGGCTTCATCGTTTCAGGCCTAAAGAGAGATAACTGGTCAGACATGTGCGATGAGCAGCCGGTATCAAGCGCTGCGATGGGTTTGGGAAGCTCACTTCTCTGGGCTGCAGACAGCTTACAGAACTCGTTGTAATCTTCGAGCTCGCTCTCACTACCACCAGTATAGTAATCTACTTTGGCGGAAGCCTCCCGGGAGCGCCATTGGATATCAGCCACGCTTACACGAGCTTGCTCCGCGCGAGGGGACGTGTTCCCCCGACGGCCCGGATATGGCGATGGAGATCGGTTGCGGCGAGGCGACGGAGGAATGTAGGTTGTTTGATCCTCACCAGGCTCGGGACCATGGCGTCGGATCCGAGCTTCCTGCGCTGTACGGAATCCGATCTCCGCCCATTCGCAGTTCATCACCCAGTGATACATCGAGCCACACTTGAAGCATCTCTTGCCTTCAGACGAGCGTGGCCGTGGAGACTTGCTCCTCCCATGTTGCCGTTGGTGATCACTGGCCTGGTACTCCCCGCCAGAGCGCCGTTGATCGTCGACCGATCTCCCAAAGTTCCGATCCCTCGACCTATCTCGCCGCTCGGAATCCCCACGATCCCTCGAC
>JBPBPJ010000096.1:0-5512 GCA_050954235.1 Janthinobacterium lividum
CCGGATCTGCCAGCGATCCTAGAAACAGATGCTTCAGTATACGCCATTGCCGGAATCCTATCACAAATGGTGGACGGTGTCAAAGTTCCCATCGCTTTCTATTCAAAAAAACATACACCAGAAGAGAGCCGATACGGAACTCCGGATCAAGAACTTATGGCAATTTGCTACAGTCTGAATCATTGGAGGCACTACCTTGAAGGGGCTAAACACCAGGTAACCATCTACACCGACCACAAGAACCTGGAAACTTTCAACACCACCGCAAATTTAAACCGTCGGCAGGTAGGCTACTGGAATCAAATGAACAGATTCGATTACATCATCAAACATTTCCCAGGCAAGGCGAACCCAGCAGATCTCCCATCCCGCCGCGAAGACTACAAGCCCACATCAGGCGATCCGCTCCCGGAAGTGCATTCTTTCCTCCAGTTCGCCGCGATGGCTCAAGTTCCCGCCGAACTGTACAACGCGCTCGTCACCGCTACAGCCGCGGACGACTATACTTCCCAGGTCGAACCGATGGACGATACAACGGGGTTACAATGGAGGGACGATGTCCTCATTTACGACGATTCACGAGTCTATGTTCCCCCGTCCCTACGCAATAGAATCCTTGAACTATGCCACGACCTCCCGCTCGCAGGGCACCAAGGGCAGAAACGTACATACGAAAAATGTTCCAGAGATTGGTATTGGCCACATATGAAAGACGACGTCGACCGATACGTCCTTGGATGCAGAAATTGCGGACGAAACAAAGACCCACACCACGCAACATACGGCAAACTCTCTCCGCTCCCTGTCCCTGAAGGACGATGGACGCGAGTGCATATGGACTTCGTCACCGACTTGCCAACAACTCAACGCGGGAACAACGCGATTCTGACAATCATCGATGCATTCACAAAGATGGCACACTTCGTCCCCGTCAAGCTCAAAGGAAATGACGCTGTAAATGCCAAACTCGCAGCAGAAATATTTCGCCACGAGTGCATCAGATTGCACGGAATTCCGGGTACCATTGTATCCGACAGAGACACCAGATTTTTGAACAAATTCTGGAAAGGGGTTACTACTCAGTTAGGGATTACGCAACAACCAACAACAGCCTATCACTCCCTTGCAAACGGCCAAGCTGAGCGCGCAAACACGACCATAGAAGCGCTACTCCGGGCATATAGTAACGACGAGCAGTCGGACTGGGATACATGGCTAGACACTTGCGAATTTGCATACAACGACTCTAAGACATCAGCTACAGGTATGACGCCCTTCTACGCAAACTACGGATTCCACCCCCGCCGGCAATCTCACCCAGAGGTTCGGCACAACACAGTGCACGACGTTGTGAACGAAGGGCTCGATTGGGCCGCAAAGCAGCAGCAGATTATTGAAGATTGCAAAGCGCATTTGGAAAAGACACGTCGCACGATGGGACAATATTACGACCAACACCACCTGGCTATCAAGTTCAAAGTCGGAGACTCCGTTATGCTCCGCACACGCGACCTACCTCTCGAAGGAGACAAATCACGAAAACTTTCCCCTCGATTCGCGGGTCCTTTCCCCATCACGAATATCGAAGGACCCGATACCTATAGACTCGATATACCAGAAGAGATGGGAATACACCACGCTGTGTACCACGTGTCCAAACTCGAAAAGTACCGCGACCCTGATACAGCTCAGGGACAACAAGCAGGCGGGCCCGTACTATGGAGAAAGAAAATATCCGAACCGATCCAAAACCGGATTACCCCATACCGCATTCTTGATTGTAAACTCGTGCAAGGCGGGCGACAAATGAAATACAAGGTCGAGTTCACTGATAACAACGAGATTGTTTGGATATCACGACGATGGTTAGGTCTTGATCACTCTGACGACGAGCTCATCGACAACTTCCACGTCGAAAACCCACATGCTCCACGACCCGCTGGATACGCCCCGGAGTCCGTGTGGGTAGACGTGGAACTTCCAGATCACGAAGATGACACCCCGCGACGCGGTCGCCCACGTGTGCAATTCACACGAGACTCGAACTACACCATCGTCGATCACAAGCCGTACGGCACATACGGCCGGCAGTACAAAATCTGCAACCCGGAGCGACCTACAACCACACGGTGGATGTCAAGGACTGCCCTGATTAAACAACTCGGTGCTAAAGGGGTGCAACTGATCGCGGACTATACGAATGCACTGGCGTAATGCACGAATGGACGCATCGGGGGCGATGCTTTCGAAAGGGGGGGATAGTTACGGGCTCCACGTTCCTAGTGTCACGTGCGCCCGCCCCACAGGGCCCGTGCACCCGTAGTACTTAGCCCTCGTTCCTAGAACCATTACTCCCTCATGGCCAATGTACAACATCAACCCTATGTATTGTAGTTGCCTTCCTACGTGACCTGCCTGACCGTTATTTTGGCCATCCTACCAAAGGAACCCAACTGCAGCGGAGTGGCTACGCTACTCGCGCACACCACGATACCACGACCCCGCACTTGTCCTCATACATGAAACTGCTCCATGAGCCAGACACACGACTCTGACTCTGGCGACTCTGTATCTGGAAAATCTGAATACGAAGAGGCTCGCGAGCTCCTCGTCAATACGAACACCAACCGCAGTCAACCTAGGAACTCCCTGGGTCGATTCATCAAGAAACCGACCACGCCTACACCCGACCCTGCCTCACCCGACCCTGCACCCGACCCTGCCTCACCCGACCCCGCCTCTCCCGAACACGAGAACATGGAAGTACTGGAAAAGTTACCATTGTTCAATGAGTCCTTGCGCGACTTCGGTGGCGCCATTGCAAAGGACAACGAGAAGGTTGAAAAGATTGCCCCCTTCGACGGCGACCCCAAGACCTACAAAATCTTCACCACTTCCGTCGACCTCCGATTCCTCCACCATCCCGTAAGATACGAAACAGCCGCGAGTCGCCGCGCCTGCATTTTCCAACTTTGCTCTGGGCGTGCCGCAAACTGGTGCGTCGCCATCCTCAGTGGAAACCGTCCCGAGCTCCTAGCGGACTACGCCGCTTTTCTCAAGGCCTTTGAAGGGGCCTTCGAGGACCGCGAATACGTGGTGCGGATGCAAAAACAATATATGAAGAAACACCTCGCCGGATCAGTGGCGAACTTCATCACCAGCTTCGAAGAGGCCGCGTTTGCTTTGGGTTACTCAGAAAACATGATGGCGGCCGCCTTGCTGGACCACATGAAGGGCGAGGTGCGCAAGGCGCTGTACTCCACGCCAACCTTGGACACAACCGACTACCAAATGGTTCGTCGGCTTGCTATCCAAGTGGATACGAATCTTTGGGAGGAACAGAAGCTTTCGCCTCCACCTAGACAACCTGCCGGACCACGTTTGAACCCTGCTCGTCCACAACACCAGCCAGCGCCTCGTGCTGGACCTTCTGCTCCTCGTGGGCCACTGACGCCCGAGACGCGTCAATACCGCGTTGACAACAATCTTTGCGCTTACTGTGGCGCTCAAGGTCACTGGCGGGACAATTGTCCGGTTGCCCAAAGCGCTGCTGCTCGCCGTCAGCTGGCGCCTGTGAAACTGAGCAACACTTATGTTGACCCTGACACGCTACCACCAGCCATCAAGCACGTACGCTACCACCCCTCTGTTCCGAACTGGCGCCCTCCCACTGACTCCAGACCTAGGACGAGAAGTAAATGTCTCACGATCCGCGGCAAGGTTGGAGGACGGGAAACTGAGGTCATGGTAGATAGCGGCGCCGAAGCAAATTTCATCAATGAAAAAATCTTGCCTTCCATAACCATCGAGCGTAGCTCACCGCTGAACTGCGATGTCGTCGCTGCCGATGGGCATGTCATTGTTGCGAAACACAACACAAAGGTTGTGGACGTAGAATGTGATCTTGACGGGCTTGGGAAAGATACAATCTCCTTCGTGGTAGCCCCACTCGCGCACCGTACAGCAATTGCAGGAGCACCATACCTTGAAGCAAAAAACCCGGATATAAACTGGGCTACGGGCGAAGTCAAAGCACGACGCAAACGACCCGCCAAAAAACCGTCCATCCAAACCCATCGTCGTATCTTCTTTACAGCTACCAAAGTCGCTGGGATCCGCCGTGGCCCACGACGCCTCAGCAACACCAAAGCCCTTGCAATGATGCAGCAGCACAAAGCTCAAGAAACACGTCGCCAGACCAAGCGAGAACGCGAGGCAGCCACCACAATGTACCGACGTATCAAAACTATGACACAACGGATACGAAACTTCATCCGTACAAACCTCAGCAGGAACGAACCAGGGGCCGACACCGCAGAGGAAAACAAGACAACGCCGATCAACTGGGAAGAACCAAACCATGCACTCGAACTCAATGCTTTGCTCAAAGAACACGAACTCGAGATCCAAGAGCAGCTCCCAGAACACTACAAGGCATTCGCCGAAGTCTTCTCTAAGCCGAAAGCTGAAGAACTCGCACCTCACCGCCCTGGATTCGATCATAGAATAGAATTCAAACCCGGAGCAAAACCCAGGCGTGGACGAGTCTACAGGATGACTGACGCAGAGCTCAAACTCTTGAAGACTTATATCGAGGATGGACTCCGACGTGGATGGATTCGACGAAGCAAATCACCCTCTGCAGAACCAGTCATGTTCAGAAGCAAGCCCCATGATTCCTCGCTGCGTCTTTGCGTTGACTACCGACAGACAAACGCGAATACCATAAAAAACGCGTATCCGTTACCAAACTTCGATGATTTCCTGCCTAAACTCCACGGCGCGAAATATTTCACTAAGCTGGACTTACGTAACGCGTTCCATCTGCTCCGCGTCGCTGAAGGTGATGAGTGGAAAACCGCGTTCATCACCAAGTACGGCCTGTACGAATACCAAGTCATGCCATTTGGTCTATGCAATGCCCCGGCTTCCTTCCAGGCATGGATGGATGACTTGTTCAGAGAAATGTCAGACGTCATGATGTGCTACCTTGACGATATCCTCATCTGGGGATCTACAAAGGAGGAAGTAATTGAACGTACAACCGAGGTCCTGCAGATTTTGCAAGCCAACAATCTTTACGCACGAGTCGATAAGTGTCAATTCGAAGTCACCACCACCTGGTTTCTTGGTTATATCCTTCAACACAACGCCATCACCATCGATCCATCCCGAGTCGCACTCGTTACTGAGTGGCCCGAACCAAAAACGTTGAAGCAAGTCCAGTCGTTCCTAGGATTTGTCAATTTCTACCGTCGGTTCATACCCAGATTCAGTGAAATTGCGCACGGCCTCACATCCCTGACACGAAAAGATAATTTGAAGAGAAGATTCGAACTCGGTGCAGCAGGTGCAAAAAGCTTCCAGGCCTTGAAACAAGCTTTTCAGGGAAACCAGATTCTCCATATCTGGGATCCGGATCTGCCAGCGATCCTAGAAACAGATGCTTCAGTATACGCCATTGCCGGAATCCTATCACAAATGGTGGACGGTGTCAAAGTTCCCATCGCTT